>NZ_NCVN01000010.1:0-54207 GCF_002096925.1 Streptococcus mitis
GTGGTTATCTGGTAAATCATAAAAGAGTTCAACGCTTGATGAAAGTACTCAATTTACAAGCTAAAATGCGACAGAAACGAAAATATTCTTCTCATAAAGGAGACGTTGGTAAGAAGGCAGATAATCTCATTCAACGTCAATTTGAAGCAGCTAAACCAATGGAAAAGTGTTATACGGATGTGACAGAATTTGCCATTCCAGCAAGCACTCAAAAGCTTTACTTATCGCCAGTTTTAGATGGTTTTAACAGCGAAATTATTGCTTTTAATCTTTCTTGTTCTCCTAATTTAGAACAAGTAAAAACAATGTTGGAACAGGCCTTCACAGAGAAACACTACGAGAATACGATTCTCCATAGTGATCAAGGCTGGCAATACCAACACGATTCTTATCATCGGTTCCTAGAGAGTAAGGGAATTCAAGCATCCATGTCGCGCAAGGGTAACAGCCCAGACAACGGTATGATGGAGTCCTTCTTTGGCATTCTGAAATCGGAGATGTTTTACGGTTATGAGAAGTCATTTCAGTCGCTTAAGCAATTGGAACAAGCCATTGTAGACTATATTGATTACTACAACAATAAACGAATTAAGGTAAAACTAAAAGGACTTAGCCCTGTGCAATACAGAACTAAATCCTTCGGATAAATTAATTGTCTAAATTTTGGGGTCAGTACAATGAACTGGCGTTTTTTTCTATGCCCATATTTCCGGTCAAATCATTGGAAAATTCCGACTGTTTCAGCTAAAATGGAAGAAAAAAGATTGGAATATCCTATGGTAACTTTTCTCGGAAATCCTGTGAGCTTTACAGGTAAACAACTACAAGTCGGCGACAAGGCACTTGATTTTTCACTCACTACAACAGACCTTTCTAAAAAATCTCTGGCTGATTTTGATGGCAAGAAAAAAGTCTTGAGTGTCGTGCCTTCTATCGATACAGGAATCTGCTCAACTCAAACGCGTCGTTTTAATGAAGAACTGGCTGGACTGGATAATACGGTTGTCTTGACTGTTTCCATGGACCTCCCTTTTGCCCAAAAACGTTGGTGCGGTGCTGAAGGTATTGAAAATGCCATCATGCTCTCAGACTATTTCGACCATTCCTTTGGACGTGATTATGCCCTCTTAATCAATGAGTGGCACCTATTGGCACGCGCAGTCTTTGTCCTCGATACTGACAATACGATTCGCTACGTTGAATACGTGGACAATATCAACTCTGAACCAAACTTCGAAGCCGCAATTGCAGCTGCTAAAGAACTAAATTAGAAGCCATTGTGGCAGATAGCTAGAGAAATCTAGCTTTTTTTGATATACTAGATAAAGATATTAGACAAGAGGAAACGAATGACCCCGAATAAAGAAGATTATCTAAAGTGTATTTATGAAATTGGCATAGACCTGCATAAAATTACCAACAAGGAAATTGCTGCCCGCATGCAAGTCTCTCCCCCTGCTGTAACTGAAATGATTAAACGGATGAAGAGCGAAAACCTCATCCTCAAGGACAAGGAATGTGGCTATCTACTGACTGACCTCGGCCTCAAACTAGTCTCTGAGCTCTATCGTAAACACCGCTTGATTGAAGTTTTTCTAGTTCATCATTTAGACTATACTAGTGACCAGATTCATGAAGAAGCTGAGGTCTTGGAACATACTGTCTCTGAGCTATTCGTGGAGAGACTAGAAAAATTGCTAGGTTTCCCTAAAACCTGCCCCCACGGAGGAACCATTCCTGCCAAGGGAGAACTCCTAGTTGAAATCAATAATCTCCCACTAGCTGATATCAAGGAAGCTGGCGCCTATCGCCTAACTCGGGTGCACGATAGTTTTGACATTCTCCATTATCTGGACAAGCACTCACTTCACATCGGTGATTCGCTCCAAGTCAAGCAGTTTGATGGCTTCAGCAATACCTTCACTATCCTTAGTAAAGACGAGGACTTACAAGTAAGTATGGACATTGCCAAACAACTCTATGTCGAAAAAATCGACTAATTTCTCAAGTACCCCAACCACCCCTGAAAATTTTATTTTCAGGGTTTTATTTCTATCATTTGATTTTACTTTCATTTAATTGTATAATATTTGTTAAAAAAAAGAAAGATATCTTAATATATTAAAAAATCACTAAAAATTTTTGCGACATCCAAATGGTTTGACCTCTTCGGGGTTGCTTTGGTCGTTGGGATTGCGATTGCATCTGGTTACCTCAACTCACGCCTCGATAAATTTGTAGACTGGGGACCATGGACAGCTCTTGTACCCTTTGGATTGATTTCCGTAACCAATGTTGGGATTTCCATGTTGTCCACTCGTTTCACGGGAAAATTAAGCAAATGGGGAAATTACTTTGGTATTGTTAATACCATTTTGTCCGGTGCTATTGATTATATCCTTGGAAATAAGGCGGCCATCATTACCTATCCCGTCACCTTCCTCATTTATACCTTTGCTATAAAGAAATGGGAAGTTTCGCAAGAAGGCAGACCCAACCAAATGAGCCAAAAACAGGTAAAATTGGCGGCCATCATCATTTCCATCATCGCCTTCCTCTTTGCCTTTGTGACCAACTATATCGGATATGGGGGCAAGATGAATCTCCTTGCCTATGTGACAACTATTGCCTTTGCACTGTCTCTCATTGCCAATGCTTTTAACGCATTGAAACTAACAACTCAGTGGGGCTTTTGGTTGATTTACAATTTTGTTCAGCTGACAAAAGCTGGTATTCAAGGGAATTTTGCCAATATTGGAAAATACATCTTTTATATCCTCAATGCAATCGGAGCTTTATTTGTCTGGAATGATGAAGAAGTAAGATAGAAGAAAACTTAAATAAAAAAACAAGTCGACTTAAGAGAATCTCCCTTCTGCTATTTTTATCACTTTAGTTGTAACTCCCATTCTTTTGGAGTAGAATGAAAATAGATAAAAGAGGGAGGTCTTGTCATGAAAAAACTCTTTAGAATCCATTTTACAGCAATTGCAGTCATCGATTTGCTACTATTGGCATTTTTTAACAAAAAACCCGAGACATCTTTGGAGTGGCTCTTGCTCTCTGGTTTTATTTTCCTCCTTGCTCAGGGACTACTGCTGTTTCGCTTGGTTGTCCGACTCAAATATCAATTCGCTGAGATTTATCCTCAAATCAATAAAAAGATTCGCTTCTACTATTTAGGGGTTCTCTCCAGTGATTTTCTATTTTTTGTCCTTTTAGCCTTCGTTAGTTCTCAGCGATTTTCCGCTCTTATGCCAATCATCACTGCTTGCCATTCTACTTTTTATTATAGGACAGCGGACTACCTAAGAAACAACTATCCAGACTTTTATGACAAACGCATTTCTTTATGGAAGTGTCTATAAGGAAAAGGAGGTTTTAGCATGAAAAAAATCATCTTCATCAAAACCACTCAACTCCTTGTCATTGATGGAATCATGCTAACATTTTTGACATTTAAAGGGGGGCTTACTTGGGACTGGATTTTGATTTATAGCGGTTGGCTCATTTTCTTTCATCCTGTGCTATTGACCTATCTTTCCAACCAACTTTGTGACCACTTTAGTCAACTCTATTCCCAGATTAGACCAAGATTCTGGGGTTTTACCTTACAAATCCTCCTATGGGATATCCTGATGATTCTCTCCTTGATATGTTTAAGTGGTATGCCACTTCTCCTTCAGGGAACTCTCCTAATCCTAGGACACCTCATCCCTTCCTATCGCATAAGCCAAATCCTGAAACAAGATTTCCCCAAGGCCTATCAAGAACCGATTTCTTTTTGGAGTATTTTATGATAGATGAGAAAAACCAAGCCGGCTGGGCTTGGTCTTTCTTATCTATTTTTAGTATCAAGGATAATGGTAACTGGTCCGTCATTGACCAGCTCAACTTGCATATCCGCTCCAAAAATGCCTGTCTGAACGGGCACTTCTTGCGCTAATTTTTGATTGAAAGCATCATAGAAGTCTGATGCCATATCAGGCTTAGCTGCCCCTGTAAAGGCTGGACGATTGCCTTTCTTAGTATCCGCAAAGAGGGTAAACTGAGAAATGGAGAGGATTTCTCCTTCAATATCCTTAACAGACAGGTTCATCTTGCCTTCTGCGTCTGAAAAAATCCGCATGTTGACCAATTTTCTCACAGCATAGTCCAAATCTTCCTCTTGGTCCTCTGGTCCAACACCAACCAGCAATAGGAGCCCCTGATTGATTTTCCCCTGCACCTGACCTTCGATACTCACTTGGGCTTTTTTTACCCGTTGGATAATGATTTTCATAATAGCCTTTCTAGTAAGAGCTAGGACAATTAGCCGTTAGTCCGTTTGACAGAGTAAACTTCTGGCACACTCTTAATCTTGTCCACGACCGTAGTCAGCGTCGAAAGGTTGGCAATGCCGAAGGATACATGGATATTAGCAAATTTCATATCCTTGGTTGGTTGGGCATTGACCGTTGAAATATTCTTGGTTGTGTTTGAAAGAACTTGCAGTACATCATTCAACAGTCCTGTACGGTTGAGGCCATAAATATCGATATGGGCCATATACTCCTTATTTGAGTTTGAATACTGGTCTTCCCATTCCACATCAAGGAGACGTTGCTCGTAGTTTTCTTGGGCACGCAGGTTCATACAGTCCACACGATGAATAGCCACACCACGCCCCTTGGTAATGTAGCCAACAATATCGTCACCAGGAACAGGATTACAACACTTAGCAATCCGCACTAGGAGACCTGAGGCACCTTCAATGACCACTCCACCCTCATGCTTAACCTTGAGGGTTTCTTTGTTTTCAACCTTGATCTCGCCACCTTTGACAAGCTCTTCTGCTTCCGCCTTGGCCTTGGCACGTTCTTCCTCACGACGTTCCTTTTCAGTCAGACGGTTAAAGACAGTAATAGCACCGATTTCGCCAAAACCAATAGCCGCAAAGAGAGATTCTTCTGTCTTGTAGCTGGTCTTTTGCAGAACTTGATCCATGTGGCGCTTGTCCATGAATTTATTGGCCACATAGCCATTTTCTTGGAACTGAGCCATCAGCATTTCACGACCCTTGTTGACAGATAATTCCTTATCTTGGTTTTTAAAGAACTGACGAATCTTGTTACGCGCCTTGCTGGTCTTGACCATGTTGAGCCAGTCACGGCTCGGCCCAAAGGAGTTAGGGTTGGTGACAATTTCAACCTGATCCCCTGTCTTGAGCTTGGTTGTCAGTGGAACCATACGACCATTGACCTTGGCACCAGTTGCTTTTTCCCCAACTTTTGTATGGATTTCATAGGCAAAGTCAATCGGTCCTGAATCTTTTGGAAGGGAACGAACAGCTCCATCTGGGGTAAAGACGTAAATCTCCTCAGCCAGATAGTTTTCCTTAACTGAATCGACAAATTCCTTGGCATCATCAGCCTGGTCTTGGAGCTCCATCATCTCCTTGATCCAGTTCATCCCAATAGCTGATTCCTTGCTGTTAACCTGCCCCTTGATGCCTTTCTTATAAGCCCAGTGAGCCGCAACCCCGTACTCAGCCACCTCGTGCATTTCTTTGGTCCGAATCTGGAATTCAATCGGCCCTTTTGGCCCATAAACAGTCGTATGGATAGACTGATAACCATTGGCCTTGCGGTTAGCGATATAGTCTTTGAAACGACCTGGCATTGGTTTCCAAAGTTCATGCACATAACCAAGCATGGCATAAACATCACTTTGGGTATCTAAAATACAACGAATGGCAATCAGGTCATAGATTTCCTCAAAACGTTTTCTCTTATCCTGCATTTTGCGGAAAATCGAGTAAATATGCTTGGGACGACCGTAAATCTTCCCATTTAGATGACGATCTGTCGTATATTCCTCTAATTTTGTGACCACCTCATCCACCAAGGCTTCACGCTCTCTGCGCTTTTCCTTCATCATATGGGTAATCTTGTAAAACTCCGTAGGATTGAGATAACGGAAAGACAGGTCTTCCAATTCCCATTTGACACTGGAAATCCCCAGACGGTGAGCAAGAGGTGCATATATTTCCATTGTTTCTTTGGAAATGCGCTCCTGCTTGTCTTTTCTAAGATGTTTCAGGGTTCGCATATTATGCAAGCGGTCAGACAGTTTGACCAAGATAACACGGATATCCTCAGACATGGCCATAAGCATCTTGCGATGATTTTCCGCTAATTGCTCCTCGTGAGACTTGTACTTAACTTTACCGAGCTTGGTAACTCCATCGACAATCACGCGCACATCAGGACCAAACTCCCTTTCCAAATCGTCCAAGGTCGCATCAGTATCTTCCACCACGTCATGCAAGAAACCACAAGCTACCGTTACAGCATCCAGCTTGAGCTTAGCTAAAATACCTGCCACTTGGATAGGGTGAATGATATAAGGCTCACCTGATTTACGATATTGACCACTATGGCATTCAACGGCGTAAATCAAGGCTTTATGTACAAAAGCAACATCCTCTTCCGTTAAATATTCTTTGGTTAAAGCGACAACTTCTTCGCCTGTTAAATTCACTTCTTTCGGCATCTCTACTCTCCAATTCTTCCTACCATTTTATCACTTTTTTAAGAATATGAAAACTAGAAAATTCCTACTCAATCAATATCCATATCAAAAACACTGCCAGATTTCTAGCAGTGTTTTGAGTTTTATTTATCTTAGTAAACTGTTTTTTCAGTTTCTACATCGAAGAAGTGTGCTTTGTTCAAGTCAAATCCAAGTTCAACTGTTGCACCTGTTTGCAAGTAGTCACGAGCATCAACTTTAGCAACAAATTCATCTTTACCAACTTGGCAGTAAAGGTGAGATTCTGAACCAAGCAATTCTGATACTGAGATAGTAGCTTTGACAACTGATTCTGGGAATGTTTCAAGGAAAGCAGGTTCTGCATTCACGTCTTCTGGACGGATACCGAAGATCAATTCTTTACCTTCGTAGCCTTTTTCACGAAGAACTTTCAATGCTCCTTCTGGAACTTTCAAACGGAAACCGTCAGAAACAATTTCGCTACCAACCAATTTCACGTTGATGAAGTTCATAGCTGGGCTTCCGATGAATCCTGCTACGAATTTGTTAACTGGGTTTTTGTAAACTTCTTGAGGAGTACCGATTTGTTCTACACGTCCGATAGTACCTGTACCAGCAGGGTTCTTAGTTGCTGACATGATAACGATACGGTCTGCAAGTGTCATCGCTTCTGTTTGGTCGTGAGTTACGTAGATAGTTGTAGCTCCGATACGACGGTGGATTTTAGCGATTTCAGCACGCATAGATACACGAAGTTTGGCATCCAAGTTTGACAAAGGTTCATCCATCAAGAATACTTTTGCATCACGGACGATAGCACGCCCCATAGCAACACGCTGACGTTGACCACCTGAAAGGTCAGCTGGTTTACGTTCCAAAAATTCTTTCAATCCAAGGATTTCAGCTGCTTCTTGTACACGTTTGTCGATGTCTTCTTTGCTGTATTTACGCAATTTCAAACCGAAAGCCATGTTGTCATAAACAGTCATGTGTGGGTAAAGAGCGTAGTTTTGGAATACCATGGCGATGTCACGGTCTTTTGGAGCTACGTCGTTGACAACCACGCCATCGATAGATGCAGTACCTTCTGTGATGTCTTCAAGACCAGCAATCATACGAAGAGTTGTTGATTTACCACATCCTGAAGGACCTACGAAAACGATAAATTCTTTGTCTTTGATGTCCAAGTTGAAGTCTTCAACTGAATAGTGTTCGCTGTTTGGATATTTTTTGTAAATGTTTTTAAGATTCAATTCTACCATGAGGTGAACTCCTTTTGTCTTTTGATAGTTTTATTATAGATGAAAACGCTTTACATTTCTATGGCAAGGTGACCAAAAAAATAAAAAAGTTCTGTGCAACTTGCACAAAACTTTAGAGAATATCTGGTAAAATCAATTGATAACACAGGGTCAAGTCAGTCAGTTCTTTCAACTGTAGCCCTGTCAATTCTTCCCATTTATCAATCTTATATTGGAGAGAATTGCGGTGCAGATAGAGTTGCTGGGCTGTTTTTGTTAGGACAGCACTATTTTCCCAAAGGGAGAGAATGATTTCCTGAATCTGGTCTTGATCCAAGATCATCTGGTGCAAGCATTCCTTGATTGCCTTCAAGTCCACAAGTCTTTCTCCGATACTCCAAAGATAGAGCTGAGAAAAAGTATGAACACCTTGGTGACCCTGACGCCACCAAGTCTTGAACAACTCGCGCTCAGCTTTGATTAAGTCTGATAGGGCTTGATTTCTCGTCTGAGACCAAACCTGGCCCAACATGATAGACAGACGAAGTCCAAAGTCATACTCTACCGCTTCAATCGTATCACTTAAAATAGCTCGTACAGAGGTGTATTTATCTTGCTGAAGCACGAAAACATAATCCTGAGCTCCGACCTGAAGCACTGTCTGACAGTTAGGAAATAGAGTCCGCATCATATCCAGCCAAGAAGCTAGATTTTCCTGATGAAAATAGGAAAGATGACAATAGGCCAACTGAATCTTTTTAAAAGTTTGTGGTGTCTGTCCCTTCCCCTCAATCAAAAAAGAATACCAAGGATTGAGCGAACGAGCCTGCTCCTGCTGGGTCAAAAGTGAAATCAACTGCTTTTCACGCTCACTGAGGCCAGTTTCCTCAAGCAAAATCCACTGTTGAGAAGCTAAAGGAAGAGTGAGATAACCCTCTTTCTCTACTGGTTGGTCTGAAATCTGAGCTTCAGGAAACCAGTCTTGTATTTCTTTTGCCATCATGTCCTAGCCCTCCACTTTTTGGATGCACCACGAAATCAAGCTCTCAAGACGTTCCAGATTTTCAGTCATATGGAGATAACCCATGACTGCTTCAAAACCTGTGGACATACGGTAGGTCACCACATCGGCATTTTTAGCCTTTGTGTGACTATTGGTATTGCGACCACGTTTGTAGATTTCTTCTTCTTTTTCCGTCAGGACATGCTCCTCCAACATAAGAGAAATCAGGCGAGCCTGAGCTTTAGCCGACACATACTTGGTCGCTTCTTGGTGGAGTTTATTGGGTTTGGTCATGCCTTTGAGGATGAGGTGACGACGAATATACATAGAATACACCGCATCTCCTTCAAAGGCTAGCGCAATCCCGTTAATGAGATTGACATCAATCACGTGTCCACCTCACTCCATCTTTGGTGTCAAGGAGCTTAATTCCTTGAGTAGCCAATTGGTCACGGATCTGGTCCGCTGTCGCAAAGTCACGATTGGCACGCGCTTCTTGGCGTTTTTGGATCAAGTCTTCAATATCTGCATCCAAAACTTCCTCAATAAAGACAATTCCAAAGACTTCTAACATATCCGCAAGAGCTTCCTTAACACTTGCATCATAATTGCCAGAGTTAATCCACTTGGCCATTTCAAAGACAACTGTGATACCATTAGCAGCGTTGAAATCCTCATCCATAGCTGCTACAAACTTATCTTTAAAGGCTTGTAACTCTTGAGCATTTACAGTTCCAGTAAATGGTTGCTCATAAGTGTTCTTCAGATACTTGAGATTGGTCTCTGCATCACGCACTGCCTTTTCCGTAAAGTTGATAGGCTTACGGTAATGCTGAGTCGCAAAGAAGAAACGAAGCACTTGACCATCAAGAGTTTTGAGGGCATCATGAACAGTGATAAAGTTCCCCAAAGACTTAGACATCTTGACATTATCGATATTGACAAAGCCATTATGCATCCAGTAGTTAGCAAAGGTCTTACCTGTTTTGGCTTCTGACTGGGCAATTTCATTGGTATGATGAGGAAACTCGAGGTCGGCTCCGCCACCGTGGATATCGATGGTATCGCCCAAAATCTCTGTTGACATGACCGAACACTCAATATGCCAGCCCGGACGACCAGGTCCCCAAGGACTGTCCCAAGAAATCTCGCCTGATTTGGCAGCTTTCCATAGAGCAAAGTCTACAGGATTTTCCTTACGAGCCGTTTCTTCATCGGTTCGACCTGAAGCACCTAGCTCCAAATCTTCCAAGGTTTTATTGGCCAACTGGGCATAGTTATGAGATTTTTCCACACGGAAATAGACATCTCCTTGACTCTCGTAGGCAAAGCCTTTTCCAATCAAGTCTTCCACAAAGCGGATGATGTCAGCCATAAACTCCACCACACGCGGATGGCGAGTCGCAGGTTTGACGCCCAAGGCCGTCACATCCTCACGAAAGGCAACGATGTACTTGTCCGCAACCTCCTGAGGCGTGATCCCTTCTTCCTTGGCACGGTTGATAATCTTATCATCCACATCTGTGAAATTGGAAATATAGGTAACCTCAAAACCACGGTACTCAAAATAACGTCGAATCGTATCAAAAGCCACCGTTGAACGGGCATTCCCCACGTGGATATAGTTATACACGGTTGGCCCACAAACATACATCTTGACCTTGCCGTCCTCAATCGGGACAAATTCTCGCAAATCACGAGACATAGTGTCATAGATTTTAATCATAAATCATAGTCAGGAAATCCAAAATCCAAGAACAATTAGTTTCATCACTAAGAGTTCAATTGAATTTCAGTCCGAATGTCTCTACACTTCGGAATCCCTTGCTCCTTTCGCATTCAGATAAACCACTTGGGTTTGTTTGACAAAGCCAATCTTTTCATATAAGCGCTTGGCACCTACATTGCTATCTTCCACTGCAATCTGAAATTCCTTATCATTTTGCTCAATTAGTTGGTTGACAAGGGATTTTGCTAAGTAGCTTCCATAGCCTTTCCCACGTTCAGGTTCAGATATTGCTAAACCGTAGAAGTAATTCGTATTAGTCGATAAATCTACCGTGCAAGTTCCAATAACCTGACCGTCTTTTAACAAAATATATAAGCGACTTTCTGGATCCTTCAGAGCTTCAGCGACATATCTATCAACAATCTCTCTAGACTCATGTTCCTCTGAGAATGCCTGAAATTTTAACTGACTAATTTGCTCCTGATACGAACTATCTGCTAACAAAACTTCAAGATTAGAAAAATTTGCTAACTGATAAGGTTTTCTATCCTTACCTAACCAAGTTTCTGTATCCTCGTCCTCGACCAATCCCCAGTTGCTGGCAAAATCAGGATGACGTTCTAGAAAAATACGTTCTGTCTGAAAAGTCACTGAACGAATAGAGAAAGAAGCCGTTTCTTTCTCAAAACTAGTAAACAATGCACGCGCAATTCCCTGATGGCGATGATCTGGATGAACCAGTATCGTCACTTCCACATCTTGGTCATCAGCATAGACAGTTAAGAGACCAACAAGTTCGCCTTTTTCATAATAAAGGAAAAAGGCGGGCATGTTTGGGTCAAAATTAAGCATGTTAGAAAGATAGGGATCACGATAGGTACCGTCATAGTTTTGGCAATAGTTAATTAGTTTTTTCGCCTCAGATAGCTCCTCTTGGCTTAACTTGTTTCTTGCTTGAATCATATAGGTACCCTCTACAAACCAGACGATCTGTGACTGGCATCTTTAGATTGCTCGAGTTTATTGACGTAGTACTCTCGTTTTTCTTCGACTTCGTGGATCGTCGGTTCATCCTTCTGTCCATGAACTCGGACAATCTTAGCCGGAATACCGACAACCGTCACATCACTAGGTACGTCTGCCACGACAACTGCTGCTGCACCGACCTTGGCATTTTCACCAATTTCCACTGGTCCAATGACTTGGGCATGAGCGGATATTAAAGCTCCTTTTCGCACGGTTGGATGGCGTTTGCCACAGTCTTTTCCTGTCCCACCAAGAGTTACTCCGTGGTAAAGCATAACACCTTTTTCAACAATCGCAGTCTCTCCGATAACCAGGCCTGAACCATGGTCGATAAAGACTCCAGAGTCGATTTGAGCACCTGGATGAATCTCAATCTGAGTCCAAAAGCGCCAAAACTGACTGTGCATACGAGCCAAGAGTTTGAAGCCATGCTTCCAGAGAAAATGCGAAAGACGGTGGGCCGCCAAGGCCTTGACACCTGGATAAGTCAGTAAAACCTCCAAAGTGGTGCGGGCCGCTGGATCATTTTCTTTTACGATATCAATGGTTTCGCGCCACCATCCCATACATTTCTCCTTTTCTTATTCTGAATCTTTTGGTGTTTCTGTAAATTCTTTCTTAGGTTTGTGGTCCTTGTGATGACGTGGGCGGTGAGGTCTCTCAGACTTTTCGCCTTTTTCATCACGTTCAGGTTTTGGAGGACGAGGAAGAAGGGCTTTCATAGAAGCATCCACACGTCCTTTTTCATCAATCTTGATAACCTTAACATCAACTTCATCCCCGATTGCTACCAAGTCTTCGACATTATTGGTACGCGTCCAAGCCATCTCAGAGATATGAACAAGGGCATCTGTCTTATCAAAGAGGTTAACAAAGGCACCAAATTTCTCGATACGAACGACTTTAGCACGGTAAACTTCATCCACTTTGGCTTCACGGACCAAACCAGCAATAATTTCTTTAGCACGATTGATGGCATCTTGGTCGCTAGAGTAGATAGATACATTTCCTTCTTCATCGATATCAATCTTAACGCCTGTTTCAGCGATAATCTTGTCGATGGTTTCTCCACCCTTACCGATGACAATCTTAATCTTGTCCACATCAATCTTGATGGTATCAATTTTCGGAGCAGTTGGAGCCAATTCTGGACGAACTTCTGGAATGGTTGCTTCAATCACATCAAGGATTTCAAAACGGGCTTTCTTGGCTTGAGCAAGAGCCTCAGTCAAGATTTCTGCAGTAATCCCTTGAATCTTGATATCCATTTGAAGGGCTGTAATCCCGTCACGAGTACCCGCAACCTTGAAGTCCATGTCTCCAAAGTGGTCTTCCAAACCTTGGATATCTGTCAAGACAGTGTAGTTGTTTCCATCTGAGATAAGTCCCATGGCAATACCAGCTACTGGCGCCTTGATTGGCACACCACCAGCCATAAGGGCAAGAGTTCCAGCACAGATAGAAGCCTGAGAAGAAGAACCGTTTGATTCCAAGACTTCTGCTACCAAACGGATAGCATATGGGAATTCTTCCAAACTTGGCAAGACTTGAGCAAGAGCACGCTCACCAAGAGCACCGTGACCGATTTCACGACGACCTGGTGCACCGTAACGACCAGTTTCCCCAACAGAGTATTGTGGGAAGTTATAGTGGTGCATAAAGCGTTTCTTGTACTCTGGATCCAAACCATCAATGATTTGAGTTTCACCCATCGGAGCCAAGGTCAAGACTGAAAGAGCCTGAGTTTGCCCACGAGTAAAGAGACCAGAGCCGTGCACACGAGGAAGGAAGTCAACAACCGCATCCAAAGGACGGATTTCATCGACCTTACGACCGTCAGGACGCACCTTGTCTTCTGTAATCAAACGGCGCACTTCAGCGTGTTCCATTTGTTCCAAAATTTCAGCCACGTCACGCATGATACGGTCAAATTCTTCATGGTCTGCATATTTTTCTTCGTAAACAGCAGTTACTTTATCCTTAACTGCTTGAGTTGCAGCTTCACGAGCTAATTTTTCTTCTACTTGAACCGCTTTTTGGAGGTCACTGTTGTAGGCTGCGATGATTTCAGCTTGCAAGTCCGCATCCACATGAAGCAATTCCACTTCTGCTTTTTCCTTACCAACAGCAGCAACAATTTCTTCTTGGAAGGCAATCAATTCTTTAACTGCTTCGTGCCCTTTAAGGAGAGCTTCCAACATGATTTCTTCTGACAATTCTTTAGCACCAGATTCTACCATGTTGATAGCGTGTTTGGTACCAGCTACTGTTAATTCAAGAAGAGAAAGCTCTGCTTGTTCTTGACTTGGATTGATGATGATTTGGCCATCTACATAGCCCACTTGTACCCCAGCGATTGGTCCGTCAAACGGAATATCTGAAATAGAAAGCGCCAAGGATGAACCAAACATAGCTGCCATAGGTGCAGAAGCATTTTCATCATAAGAAAGCACGGTGTTGATGACTTGTACTTCATTACGGAAACCTTCCGCAAACATTGGTCGGATTGG
This sequence comes from Streptococcus mitis, assembly GCF_002096925.1. Lineage (GTDB taxonomy): Bacteria > Bacillota > Bacilli > Lactobacillales > Streptococcaceae > Streptococcus > Streptococcus mitis_AF. The sequence continues at coordinate 14,044 of NZ_NCVN01000010.1, forward strand.
ACGGTCAATCAAACGCGCTGTCAATGTCGCATCTGTTGAAGGACGTCCTTCACGTTTCATAAAGCCACCAGGAAACTTCCCAGCCGCATACATTTTTTCTTCATAGTTGACTTGAAGGGGGAAGAAATCCCCAGTTGCCATTTTCTTAGACATAACGGCAGCAGTCAAGACAGTTGACTCACCGTAACGCACGACAACAGAGCCATTTGCTTGCTTAGCAACCTGACCAGTCTCTACAATTAACTCACGACCCGCAAAAGTCGTTTGAAACACTTGTTTTGTCATTTTAATCCCCTTTGGATTGATGAAATTATACGCCTTGCCTACAAAAATCAAGATACTAAGCCGTCAAGCAACTCAAAGGAAAATAGGAAATCGAACGACGGAGCAACTGCTCCTAGGCAGATTTATCTTTTTCCATAGAGTTGTAGGCGTGTTCAATTCTCAAGATACAAATCATTAGAAAGGTTTGATGCTAAAGCATCTAATCCTTTCACGCTACTCGCTATCAGGCGATTAGCTAAATGCTTTACTAACTCTCTCGTCAAATAACATCGATTTGACTCGTTCGTGTCGCTCTTTCCTACCGTTAGTCATCAGAAAGTTTTGATGCTAAAACATCTAAGACTCTCAGTTTAAATGCATTATTTTTTTAATACCCTCATCTTTGTATCAAGTACGTACAGAGTCTATTTTATCATATTTTTCTTAAAAAGTGCGGCCTTTACCATTAAAAAGGAACCATTCCCCTCAACTGAGAAGAATGGTTTGCTTTTTATTATCCTAGAGACTGGTGATTAAACAAAGCATGAGTTGCTTGGTGGATGTATTTTGCTGTATCCGCATTGTTCATAGTGTAGAGATGCACACCGGCAACATCCTGAGTTACCAAGTCCACGATTTGGTCCACTGCATAGGCAAGTCCTGCTGCTCTGAGCGACTCAGGGTCATGCTCATACTTGTCTAAGATGGCTTTAAATTTGCGTGGAAGATGGATATTCTCACAAGTCTTCAAGAGGCGGAGAGCTTGATTTCGATTTAGAATTGGCATAATCCCTGCATGAATAGGAACATCAATCCCAGCCAAGATGCACTTGTCTTGGAAATCATAGAAGCGCTCATTGTCAAAGAAAAGCTGAGTTACAAGACTCGAACAGCCTGCATCTACTTTCTTCTTGAGATTTTGGATATCTGAAATCTGATTTGGTGAATCTGGATGCCCTTCTGGGTAGCAAGCTCCGACAATATCAAAGTGAGGGGCTTGTTCCTTGATGAACTTGATCAAGTCCGTTGCATATCGGAAATCCTTTTGTGGCTCCACATCTGGAATAATATCCCCACGAAGAGCCAAAATTTTCTGCACCCCAACCTTATCCAAGTCAGCAATGGTTTCAGCCACCTTGTCCTTGGTCAAATAGATGGCTGGCAAGTGAGCAATAGTCGGAATCGCCAAGTCATTTTGGATAAAGTCAGCCAAACGAACAGTTGTTTCCTTGATATTAAATTTATTATTGCTGGCAGTTACACTGATAAAGTGAGGGGCCAACTCCTGCATATTTTGAAGAGCTGCAATAATCTTATCGTTGCCTACTGCTGGGTTTGGAGGAAACACTTCAAATGAGAGTGACGGTGTTTGGCGTGACATAGTCCTTATCCTTTTCTAGTTGATTTTTTTCCTTAGCTGGACTCTTAGAACCCAAGTGAAACAGGCAGATTGCCAAACAGCGCTTCTTGGGAAATCCTATCTTACAATTTCTCACGCGCAGCTTTAGCTGCTTCAACAAGGCGAATCAAGCTTTCTTTTGTTTCTGGAATACCACGTGTTTTCAAACCACAGTCAGGGTTGATCCAAACTTTCTTGCTTGGCACTTTAGCAAGGATGGCTTCGATTGTGTGGTCGATTTCGCCTTCATTTGGCACACGAGGTGAGTGGATATCGTAAACCCCAGGTCCCACTTCTGTTTGGAAGTTTTTCGCTTTGAGTTCGTCCAAGATTTCAAGGTTTGAACGGCTAGCCTCAAATGAGATAACGTCTGCATCCATGTTGTCGATAGCTGGGATGATATCTGTAAATTCTGAGTAACACATGTGAGTGTGGATTTGAGTATCTGGCGCTACTGTTGAGTGTACCAAGCGGAAGGCAGGAATTGCCCAGTCAAGGTAGTCTTCGTACCAGTCGCTACGACGGAGTGGCAATTTCTCACGAAGAGCTGCCTCGTCGATTTGGATGATTTTCACACCAGCAGCTTCAAGGTCAAGCACTTCATCCTTGATAGCAAGGGCGATTTGAAGAGTAGAATCCTTGATAGAGATGTCTTCACGTGGGAATGACCAGTTGAGGATGGTAACAGGTCCAGTCAACATACCTTTAACAGGTTTGTTTGTACGGCTTTGTGCATAGCTAGACCATTTAACAGTGATAGGGTTAAGACGAGTTACATCACCCCAGATGATTGGTGGTTTCACCCCACGCATACCGTATGATTGCACCCAACCATTTTTAGAGAAGAGGTAACCTGACAAGTTTTGACCGAAGTACTCAACCATGTCATTACGCTCAAATTCACCGTGAACAAGGACATCAAAGTCGATATCTTCTTGCCATTTGATCCATTCGTCAATTGTTTCAGCAAGGAAAGCGTCATACTCTTCTTGAGACAATTCACCTTTACGGTAAGCCAAACGTTTCGCACGAACTTCTTTTGTTTGAGGGAATGAACCGATAGTTGTTGTTGGAAGAGCTGGAAGTTTGAAAGCTTCTTCTTGGATAGCTTCACGTTCTGCAAAGGCTGGCAAACGAGTGTAGTCTGCGTCTGTCAAGCCAGCGATACGCGCACGAAGTTCCGCATTTTCACCAACACGCTCAGTCGCAAAGAGTTCTTTGTTGGCTGCAAGTGCTTCTTCACCTTGACCATTGCGGATAGCATCCAAATCACGGATCTCATCTAATTTTTCAACTGCAAAGGCAAAGTGGTTCAAGATAGCTGGTTCAAATTCTTCATTAGCTGTTGTAAATGGCACATGAAGAAGTGAGCATGAGCTTGTCAAGACAATGTTTTCAGCTGGGATTTGTTCAAGAACAGCCAAGCTCTTTTCGTAGTTATTACGCCAGATGTTTTTACCATTGACAATACCTGCATAAAGAGTCTTATCAGCTGGGAAACCACCTTTAACCAATTCAAGAGTTTTCTTACCTTCAACGAAGTCAAGACCGATAGCATCTACTGGCAAGTTTACAAGGTCAGCGTAAACGTCACGAACGTCTCCGAAGTAAGTTTGAAGCAAGACTTCAAGACCTTTTTTGTCAGACAAGAGTTTGTTGTAGATGTTCAAGAAGAGAGCTTTTTCTTCAGCTGTCAAGTCTTTTACAAGAGCCGCTTCGTCGAGTTGGATGCGAGTCGCACCAAGTTCTGCCAATTTTGCAAAAACTTCTTGATAAGCAGCAACTAAGCTGTCTACGAAGTCTTCTGCTTTCACGCCTTCTTCAAAGTCTGACAATTGAAGGAAAGTGAATGGACCTACAAGAACTGGACGAGTGTTCAATCCAAGTTCTTTTGCTTCTTGGAACTCATCAAAGATTTTGTGACCTGCGAGTTTGACTTGAGTGTCTTTTTCAAACTTAGGAACGATGTAGTGGTAGTTGGTATTGAACCATTTTTTCATTGGAAGGGCGCGAACGTCCCCTTTTTCTCCTTGATAACCACGACCCAAAGCGAAGTAGCGCTCAAGATCAGACAAGTCCAAGTTTTGAACTGAAGCAGGTACCACGTTGAAAAGGAAAGCTGCATCTAGGAAGTTGTCATAGTGAGAAAAGTCATTTGATGGGATTTCAGTGATGCCTTTTTCTTTGACAATGTTCCAGTGTTTAGCACGCAAGTCTTTTGCGGCTGCCAAGAGTTCTTCTTCTGAGATTTCTTTTCTAAAGTATTTTTCAGTTGTAAATTTTAATTCGCGGAATTCGCCCAAACGAGGGAAACCGATGATTGTAGTTGACATGATGTGTCCTCCAAAATTTGTTGTTGAAACTATCTTAACAGAAAAGAAAGCGTCTGTATAATTGTAAAAAATTAGGCTTTGATATAGTTTGAAACTATATCTCTGTTTTAGACAAAAGAAAAAGACTTGAGACACATGCCTCAAATCCTTTGTGTAGCTTGTTTTATAGCTGTATTTTAGTTAGACTGGTAAAACGTGTTATTAGTAATTCTTATAAGTGACTATGGCTTGTTATTAGAAAAGACTATAGGTTGATTTTTCTTTTGTAATTCTGATATTTCCCTGAAAAGTGCGGACGGGAGCAACTTACTTCGTAATTTCATCCCTAATTTTTGAGCCAGAATGTCTCAAAAATTCCGTTCTAGATAATAATAAATTATTATCTAGAATACCACTATAGCGGGAAATATCTGCTAAAAGCTCACTTCGTTCGCACTTAATATAAATAAAGCATAATTTTTCTATTTATACACTTGAGGCACTATAACTGTTAAATTTGTTAAAGTTTTCCAACCTCTTCCTATCAACTTTTCCCCTGTTCAAGTGGGACGACTGCTAGTGTCTTTCCTAAACTGGCTAGGACTTTTAAGACTGTATCCAACTGGGGGCTAGTCTTTCCTGTTTCCATCCTAGCTATGACAGGTTGACTCACTCCACTGAGTTCTTCTAGCTTTTTCTGGCTGACTCCTTGCTCATGTCTGGCTTCAATCAACTCACTCATGATAGCCACTCGCATATCACTTTCAAGTATTTCCTCCTTGGTAAAGAGTTCTGACCGGACATCCTTCCAGTTACTTCCAATAGCACTATTCTTCATCACTTAACCCTCTTTCTTTTAAGTCCTTCAGTTCACGCTTGGCTTTTTCAATTTCTCTTCTAGGAGTTTTCTGAGTCTTTTTGACAAAATGATGTAAAAGAACAAAACTACCATCAAGCCACGCTATAAATAAAATTCGATTTCTCAAAGGTCTTAGTTCCCATATCTCATCTTCCAAGTGTTTCATATAGGGTTCCCCAGCTCTCGTCCCATGCTGACTAAACAACTCGATATAGTCATTTAGTTTATTGAGTTTGATGCGACTATCCTTACTTTTCTGACTAGCCAATTCTCTCATATAATCCAAAACTGGCTCGTTTCCATTTTTGTCCTTATAGAAGTAAATCGTATGCACCAAGCAACCTCTTTCTAATTAAATTATAACTCAAAAGTTATTAAAAGTAAATCTGAACACTCATAAAAAGAAGACCTTAGAAAAACTCTAAAGGTCTCATCTTTATTATTCGAAAAAATTACGAGAAGAGTTATAAATTGAAGGCAATCCTTACTATTATTCCAGCTCAATCCCCTTCTCTCGAAGATTTGCCAGACACTCCTCATAGTAGGAAGCATCATGCTCGCTATATATAGGACTTTTCAGCTTTTCCTCTACTAAGTCTTGATAAGAAGGACAAATCTTACCACGGTAGTTCTTGTCCATCCACTCTGGACTGACCTTATAGCCTCGGTCAGCCATCTCCTCCATGATCAAGTCATGATAGGCATAGAGACGATAGGGCGAGTGAGTAAAGACATAGTCAACCGTCGCATGCTTTCTGCCCCAGCCATTGCCACGGAGGGCACAGCACTCTCAATGCTGTCCCAAGAGTTGAGGACGGGGAAGTTGTGAAATCAAAGCCTCATGCCAAAGTCTCATGGGAATCTCCTTTCAGTAACTTTGAATGTTGCAAGTAGGTATTTGGATAACGATCTAGCAACTCCCTCGTCTTAGCAATTAAGTCTTCTTTGGTGGCATGGCCAGAGTGATAACGCTCCAGTAAAAACATATAATCCTTGCGTTCAGCATCTGTCGCTTTCTTTTTGAAATAGCCCCAAATATGCTGAAAGGCATTGCAAATCTGACCCCTGTGTTCTGGAATCTGGCAGGCACGATCAATCTTCTCCTGAACCTGACTCACCTCCACCTCTTCATTCTTGAGATACTGACGAATCTCATTGTAAATATTGCTAGAATGACTCAAAACGAGGTATTTGTTTCTCGCCCAGAGTTGCTGGCAAAGGGCACGTTTGTTGTTAGTTTCCATATTTCTCCTTACTTTCTACTAGTTCCCCGGAAATATGGAAACAAAGTTGTATCTTAAAAACGAGCGAATTATGAGCGGAATATGAGCGAATCAATTACTCTCATCACCCTTTAAACTCTTTCAAAAACTCTTTAAGCTCAGCATCGGCTTCTGGTGTGGTTCCGTGTAGTTGACCGAGCATTTCGAGTAGGGAAGCGGTTTGGTTTTGGATTGCTTGATTGGTTGTGTTAATCTTTCCAACGATATCTGTCAGAGGCTCGACTTCTTCTTCCTCAAAGGTATCTACATAGCGAGGGATATTGAGGTTATAGTCATTTTCGACGATTTCTTCATAGCTTGCGAGATGGGCAAACTTGTCAATCTCCTCACGAGACTTGTAGGCCTCTAAAATCTTCTCGATATGAGCATCTGTCATGATATTCTGGTTTTTCCCCTTATCAAACTCCTTAGAGGCATCGATAAAGTAAACATCACGGCTGGTACGGTTCTTTTTGAGAATGATGACTGTGGTCGGAATGCTGGTGTTAAAGAAGATATTGGCTGGAAGACCGATAACTGTATCAATGGCACCTTCTTCTAACAAGGCCTTACGAATGGTCCCTTCCGCATTTCCACGGAAAAGAACACCGTGGGGAAGGACGATAGCCATAACTCCATGATCCTGCTTGAGGTGGTAATATCCATGCAGAAGAAAAGCAAAATCAGCCTTGGACTGGGGCGCCAGTTTCCCAAAAGGAGAGAAACGAGGATCCGCCATAAAGCCAGAACTTGCTGACCACTTAGCAGAGTAAGGAGGGTTCATGAGAACACCATCAAAGTTAGTCGGTTCTTGAGTCGGCCAGTCTTCATCCAGTGTATCGGCATTGTGGAGAAATTGATTCTCAACAGGAACACCGTGTAGAATCATGTTCATCCGAGCCAAGTTATAGGTCGAAGTATTGAGTTCCTGACCAAAGTAGACCACTGTCTGCGGTTTATGAGAGTATTTCTTAGCATTGAGCAAGAGAGAGCCAGACCCCATAGTCGCATCATAGAGGGTAAAGCCTAGCTGGTCCTCACGACCCAAAAAGGCAATCTGAGTCATGAGCTTGGCAACAGGCTGAGGTGTATAGAACTCACCAGCTTTCTTACCCGAATCAGTCGCAAACTGACCAATCAGATACTCATAAGCGTCCCCCAACATATCACCAGCATGACCAGCCACATCTAGCACAGCCAACTCCTTCATGACTGCCGCCACCGTTTGGTTTTGCTTTTGCGGAGTTGCCCCTAGCTTTTTGGAATAGAGGTCAATATCTTCAAAGAGGTTTTCATAGAGTTCATCACTCTGCTCGATATCACGAAAACCCTGAGCCAAATCTTCCAGCTGGAAAGTTCCCTCATTGACACGTGCTACAAGAGCCGTAAAGGTCAACTCAGGCTTGATACTATAGTTGAGTTCGTCCTTCATAACTGCAAGAAGATCCTCGTGGGTGTCCGCATCCTCATAGTAGTTACGATAGACCTCAAGGGCAGCCTCTAGACTCTCACTCCCCTCCTCCATAGTCTCCGCCACGAAAAAGAGCATCTTGTCTGACAGATACTTATAAAAGACCATACCCAAAAGATAGGACTTGTAGTCATTGGCATCCATCTTAGAGCGGAGAACATCCGCTGAGTTCCACAGGGCTTGGTAGAGCGACTGGGAAGTTTGTGTTGTTTCCATAATGTTTCTTTCTTTTTACTTAATTCAAAATATCAAAAATTAATTTAATGGTTCAATAGTTTTGCTTCCAATTCTTCAAAATATTTATGCCGTAATTTTTTCTGCAAATCATTATCCAATGCAATACGTTTTAAAGCTTTATCTTTAAAGTTTGGAACTATTTTCGTGTTTCCTCTATGATTAATTATTTCATTTTTTAAGTTACAAATCTTTAGTATCCTTGAAAAATCAGATGTATCTAAACTTGCTTCAACGATAGAAGTTATATTATCAACCGTTGAAGATACATTAAATTCATCTACTAAACTTTTAAAAAATTCTTCAACATCCTCTTTACTAGGTTTATTATTTTGAATACAGTTACCTTCCATAAATTCATCAAGTCTTTTTTTCAAGGCAATACTTATTATTTTATCTTTCTTTTCTTCACAAGATTCAATGATACTTCGTTGAAAATTTTCAAATTTTCGTTGTTTTTCTTTATCATCGTCAAATGGTAAGCATGACTTCACAACTGCTTCATCAACAAGCATCATCTCTACTTCGTTAAATGGAAGAACAAAAATATTCTGTTCTTTTTGCTCTTGAATACTACTTTCATTCATCCAGTCATTGTCTATAATACCGTATGCCGTATTACCATGTAAAAGTTGTAAATCATTATAGGCTTTTGTATGATGGATGACCTGTTTATGTCCTTGAACTGGTTTTACAAAACAAAATTCACTGAATAGTTTAGAATAAATCTGATAGTCTATACTAGTTTTAGTTCCCTCACAAAATAGTATTGGTTTCCTTGTACCAGAAACTTCTGCTAATATGGATAAAGGAAATTCTTGAGATTCTTCCAATTGTTCATAATCGAAGTCATAAGGTGCTTCAAATTTATTACACCATATATAGGTTGCATTAGTTCTTGATTGAACAAAGTCCATGTTATGTGAAGCAAAAATGAATTGACAGTCAGGACGTTCTGATATTAGCAAATCCCATAATTCATTATAGACTGCGCCATTTAGAAATGTTTCTGGTTCATCAACCACAATATAGCTATTTTCTGGAGCAAGAAGAACGTTACCAATATAAAATAATACACAGCGTTCCCCATCGCTAAGGCCATTTATACTATATTTATCTCCATTTCTTACAACTTCTAAAACTCTATCATCAGATTCAGGATAAAATGTTATTTCTGGGAAAATTTGATTCCATATTTGCTCCACTCTGTCCAATAAAGCAACGGACACCTCTCCTACTCCCCTAGCATTATCAGTCATTACTTTTGCAAAATCTTTTACCCACAGTGTTATCAATTTAGTAAAAGTGCCCGAAAAATCATCTTCAATCTGGTGAGTCTGTATTTCAATCGTGTCATATTTAATATTCACCTCTTTCAAATCTTGAATATATTTTTCTTTAGTAATTCCATTACGATTGTGGGTATTAGACACAAAATACAATAGTTTTTGAGCAGGTAAGACATACATCTCATCTATACTGTTCTTCCGTAATTCATTAATAAGACTAGTTTTCCCTGCTCCATTAGCCCCTATAATAACAGTCGTAGAATCTATCTTAGCAATGAAAGAGAAAAGTTTAATTACTTTGAAATTATATATAATTTGAGGAAATATAGAATCATACGAATAAATATCACCACCAAAACATTTGTAGATGCTGTCTAACAAATTATCACGTAATGTTTTGTACCTTACAGTTACATCATTAGACAAAACTTCTTCATTTAGCTCGTCATTTATAAAAGAAATAAGTTCAGATAGATAATTATCTACTCGGCTATATAAATCTTTTTCATAATCAGCTATCTGACTCAAGTTATCCTGAAACCTTTCCTTTTCAAATTCTAACTTTTCAATCAAATCTGTTTTAGAACTATACATAATTCCTCCTTAAATAAACATATCCTGCAAGAGTTTCTTTTTTAGAGTCTCAAGCTGAGTAATTTTTTCTTGATGAGAGTTGATGAGGTTATCAAGGTTTGAGAAATAGGAGCCTATGGCTTGTTGTTCTTTAATAGTTGGAATAATAATTGCAATATTCATAAAATCATCAAAACTAATATTTAACAATCCATCCATTCTAGCCCCCGATGAAATGAGTTTCCCTAATTCCCGATCTGGAATTTTTGTTGAAAACATAATTTCAATAAACTTTGCATCGGCTAATTGATTAACTCTAAAACTATGATAAACCTTTGGAACAAGTGCTTCTTCATAATCCTGTAATTCAAAAACAACTCCATATTTTGCTAATTTTGAATTACCATGGTTATATGATAGTTCTCCTTTTTTTAACAGAGTATAATTCTTTTGTTCTTTTCCAGCAATATTAGCAGAAAATCGATCAATTTGATTCATCCAACCGCCTGAGGCAGAAATTGTTAAAGTTGGCAAATCCATTCTTCCATCATTACCCTGAACACGATGAGCGATATCTTTTAATTTAGATTTTTCCCACTCACCTTTAAATCCTTCCAAACGTATCTCAGGGACTGTCTGTCCAACTTTGGGAAACATCTTGGAGAGCATGGTCGCCTTGAGAAATTGGTAGTTGGTGAGATTATCCATGTAGCTAGACAGAAGGACGTCAAGGATGCGGAAAAGAGAGCCTATGGCGGTTTGTTCGGCTGGACTAGGAACTGGAATTTTAGTATTACGAAGCGTTTCTAACCCCAAAAATTTTTGAGTATTCCCTGCCATTTCAATTTGAATATATTTATTGAATAAATTCGTTTTTAGATATTGCAATAAAAATTGATTTTGTATCTGTCCACCATTTTTTATCAATCCTACATTTTTTATAGCAAATCCATCTGTTTCAACTAAAACTGGCTTTCCTATTGTACCAATAAGTCCAAGTAGAATATCTCCTACTTCTACTTTTGAACGTTTATTAATCTCATTATAATCTGACTCAGAAATTAATGATACATCATTTAGATCTAGTCCAGAATCTGATAAATTTTTTGAAGTTACTAAAGGATAGCCATTGTCAATATATTTTGGAGATGAGTGAGTCCCATCTCGAACATCTTTGACTTCTTTTAATCTTGTATATGACCAATCATTAATAAATTCCTTAAATCTTATTTTTATTTGTTTCATTTGAACTTCCCTATACCATTGTAAAGTTTATTATACCGAGTATCTTTTCAATATACCAGTTTATTTTCCATAAATTGCATCATACTGAAAAAAAGTTATTCTCATTTTAAATAACTGATAAATCATAATTTTGACATTTTTCTATGAGATACTCTTGTTAAACTATACTAAAATTATACCACGAAACCACAAAAATCCCCCTTAGAAATCCGCTTCTAAGGGGCTGTCTTTATCCTGCTGCTTGGGCTGGTTCTGCTGGTTTGGTCTTTTTATCTTTCTTGCTACTCGTGATAAGACGGCGCTTGCTATCTCGGATGCTATTGAGTTCCTTGAGGAGTTGAGTCAAGTGTTCCTTTTCAGGATAGGCTTCTGCACTGGCTGCGGTATAGCGCATAAAGAGGTCGTAGCTAGTCGAAAGTTCAGTACGGAGTTGTCTGGTCTTGCCAACTTCCTTGGCAGACTTAGAAGCACGCGCCTTACTCTCTACTTGGTCATATTCCTCTTGAGCATTGACCACAGCCGTCAGCATAGGGGTCAGTCCTAGACTGGTAACTGCCTCATGATAGGGTGTTTCACTAAGCGTTTTGAGGAGGCTCTTGATTTCTGCCGTTTCCACATCATTGCTGTGCTTAGTGATGTCCTTATACTTGGCAAAGACTGGTTTCAGAGTCTCATGAGCTTCTTTGAGCTTGGCATCCTTAATCTTAGCAAATCCTCTATGAAGGGTAAAGAGACCGACCAAGGCACTATCTCGATTGCGATCGACTTCTGTTAGATTGCTAGACTCTTTCGTCTCCACCGCTGCAAGTTGAGCTTGAAAATCATCCAGCTTGGTCTTGAAGGGTTCCAAATGTTTGGAATACATAGCTTCATCCTTGTTTGCCTTAGAAAAAGTGGCCAAACTTTGATGAGAATCCATCATCAAGCTTTCAAACTCACGGTTGGTAAAATTGCTGTAACTAAGCGGGCGAATAGCGTATGTTTTTGTCATGATGATATCCTTTCTATTTAACGAATCATTTATTATCTTCTCTATCAAACCAAGAGGAGAGTAGATCTGCAAGATGAGGTTCTCTTGGAACAGATTTTACAACACTCCCTCCCCTGTGTTCTATTAACATCGAATTATCCTTTACTTCAAAGACTTGAAACAAAATACAGACTAACAATACAATGCCAAATACAGGAAGTGACCATAGTAGACTCTCCTCATCATCTCTAACTTTCTTCATTAATTTTTCTCCTTTAAGTTGATACATCCATTCTAACAGTTTCCCAAAACATTTTGCCCTTCATCTTCTCAACTGTCATTATTTCCATCTAAAAGGTACTTTTCAGGACAAATCAGACTTTTCCAAATTAAAAAATCCCTATCTGACTGGAAATAAACTCCGTCCATCAGATAGAGACTCTTACTATTTTTAGATTTTAACTTTTCTAGCTTTAGAATACATTTAAACTTTAGGAAAGATGACTATTCGAAATCTAGAAGACCTCAAAACTTTTGTAGATAAGCAATTCGAAACGTAGAATACTTGTAAATTTATGTAATTGCAATCATTCGAGGCTTAGAATACATGTAAACTTTAGGAAGTAGGCCTATTCTAAGTCTCGAAGAGCTATCTTCCAACCCTCAATGGCTCAATGACTTGCTCCACTAGTTGGGTATAGGCTTCCTTAATTTGTTTTTTATAGAGGAGAGGATTGAGGGCGTCCGCCACCTCTAGTTTATAGTCTTGATAGCGCTGGCTCTTGGTCAGCTGGCTTTCTCCTAGTTGTTTTTTAGCTCCCTTACGGTAGTGTTCGACATAGTAACGGAGTTCATCCTCTCCGACATACCAACGTTTGCTAAAGACTTGGATATGTTGCTGGATGACAACCTCTATCATCTGATCCAAGATATTTGCGATAGACTGACCACGATAGTTTTCTGGATGCTCTTGTACCTCTCTCCACAGTTCAGTGATGATCTGGGCAAGATTGGGATTGGTCTTCTCAAGACTCTGAATATAGTTATCCACGGCTTCCTTATCTTGAGCGCTTAGGTTCTTTTCTTGACTCTGTCCTTGCTCAATCAGGCTTTGGATCAAGGTTAAGATATAGGCATAGTTGATTTCGTCCACTTGGATAGACTCCAGTTCATAGTGGATATCAAGTGGCTCTCCATCGTCATCATCCTCTACTCGACTTTTTAATTCTGCAAGGACATTTCGATAAAGACCCAGATACCTTTCCAACTTCTCTCCATCAAGTCCCGTCTGACTGTAAACTTCTTCCTCATCATACTCTTTATACACTCGGATAGAGGCTAGGTACTTATCAAGAGCTTGATAGGTTTTAGCTAGTTTCCTCAACTCAGGCGTAGAGACTTGCTCAAAATCTAGACCATTCACATAGTCATCAGTAGCAAGATTTTTGAAATCACTGCAACTCCGTAAAAAGTTCCTCTTTTCCTCTTCCCAGCTTGGAGCTAGAACCTCGTTTTCACCACCATTTGAGTAGAGTTTGAGGGCACTATCTACTGCTCCCTTAAAGGCTAGGGGCTTTTGGAAGGTGATGATATGACCATAGGTCTTACTGCTATCAAAAATACGGTTGGTTCGGCTAAAAGCCTGAATCAAGTCCTGCGGTTGCATGGGTTTGCGGTCGATAAAAATAGTTGACAGACAAGGGGCATCAAATCCCGTTAAGAGACGATTGACAACGATGACTAAGTCCAACTGCTCATTGCGATAGAGGTATTTGTCCTGCTTTCGAGCTAGGCGGTTATTGACATCCGTATTAAAGCCACGAAGATCCGACATGGTAAAGTGGGTATCAAACTCTTGGTTATAGTCTTCTAAAACCTGCTTCATGTGGTCTTGATTAGCTCTTGACTCTTCTTCATTTTCAGTGACCGAGTAGGTGATGGTCGCCTTTGGAAAGTCTGGAAGAACCTGCTTGACTCTTTCCGATACCTTAACCCTCGTCTCCCCAGCCTTGACCCGTTTGAGCAGGTCATAGTAGGCTTGGGCTTGAGGGATGGATTTGACGGTCAGGATGGCATTGTAGGTCTTACCTACTCCCTTTTGGAAGCCTAACTGTTGACGGGATTTATTGATAATGGCATCCAAGACTTCCAGCATATGCTCCTCATTCTCATACACGGTATCTGGTATGTCATTTTCGGATTTATCCGTGATGAGGGTATTGCGATAATCCACCTTAAAGCCTAAAACTGCTCCATCATGGATAGCTTCCTTGACTGTATACTCATGGAGACGGTCTCCGTACTGTTGCTGGGTGGTTTGGGCTAGATCGCCCACTTGCTGGCGTTTATTTTCCTTAAAAATAGGTGTGCCTGTAAAACCATACCAGAGAGACTGTGGGAAAAAGGCCTTAATGTCTTTTTGTGTTTGAGGTGTTACGGCACGGTGGCATTCATCCACGACAAAGGCCACTCGGATACCCTTGATTTTGTCCGCATCTCTTTGGTAAAGACCTTGATCAAACTTACGCATCATGGTGATGATTTTCTGGATGGTCGTTACCACCACACGCTTATCATTACTTCCTAGTCGCTTGACCAAATCATGGGTATTATCCGTCTCATCAATATCAATGACATCATTGGTCGCATAGGAGAGAAAGGACGAGGTAGTCTGTTGGTCCAAGTCTCTGCGGTCAACGACAAAAATCGTCTTTTGGATGGAAGGAATCTGGAGGAGATTCCGAGCTACCTTATAAGAAGTCAGGGTCTTACCTGAACCTGTCGTATGCCAAACATAGCCTGATGCTTGCTGGCGAGAGGCTTCTTGCACTGCTTCGATTGCATGGATCTGATAGGGGCGCAAGAGGATGAGAGCCTTCTTACTATCATCAAGGACAGAATACTGCATAACCATCTGGTGGGCACGAGGGATAGAAAGAACCTCGTGAGCAAAACTCGTCAAGCTTGTTATGGGTTGGTTGTCCTTATCCACCCACTTGGTTAGAAATTGCTTGTTGAGTTTATTTTCCCTAGCCGCAGCGATATAGCGTGTGTCTACTTTATTGGTCACAACAAACATCTGTAAGCTAGAGTAGATGCCACGGAACTTGCCTTCACGGTCATATTTTTTAATTTGATGAAAGGCATCTAAAAAAGCAACTCGGGGACTTTTAAGCTCAATCTGAATCATGGGAAGGCCATTGATCAAGAGGGTCACATCTAGCCTACGGTCTTGATCCTGAGGATTTATCTTATCTCTCTCGACTTGGTTGACAACCTCATAACTAGACTTACCAGCTGCGATATTATCTCGCCAAATGACAGATAAACGGATAGTCCCCAAACTAGCATCTTCTCTCTGAACCTCAACCTTGGCAATGCCATTTTCGCCGACCAACCACTTGGCCGCATCATAGTAGCTAATAAAGTTCAGTTGATTCTTTATCTGGCGTTTTTCCTGTTCTGTCAGGGGATGATCTGCCAATAGAGCCACATTGTTCTGGGCTAGCTTTTCAAAAAAATTTTCCCATAATTGCTCTTCTGTTTTGAGATCTTCTCTGTATGTCCATTGACTTTCCCCAGTTACCAGTTGGCTGATCAGTTGTTTTTCTATCTCCAATTCTGGTTTTACCTGTATCATACTCTCTCCTTTGCTACATGTCTGCTCCCTTTATTATAGCATGTTTAGCCTCAAAATCCATCACTCTTCCCATAGCAAAAACACTCATTCCCCCTTTCTCCTCCAAAATATGGTATAGTAGAACTATACTATCTATGAGGAGTTTACATGTCACAGGATAAACAAATGAAAGCTGTTTCTCCCCTTCTGCAACAAGTTATCAACATCTCATCGATTGTCGGTGGGGTTGGGAGTTTGATTTTCTGTATTTGGGCTTATCAGGCTGGGATTTTACAGTCTAAGGAAACCCTCTCTGCCTTTATCCAGCAGGCAGGTATCTGGGGGCCACCTCTCTTTATCTTTTTACAGATTTTACAGACGGTCGTCCCTATCATTCCTGGGGCCTTGACCTCGGTGGCTGGCGTCTTTATCTACGGTCACATCATCGGGACTATCTACAACTATATCGGCATTGTCATTGGCTGTGCCATTATCTTTTATCTGGTGCGCCTCTATGGGGCCGCCTTTGTCCAGTCTGTCGTCAGCAAGCGTACCTATGACAAGTATATCGGTTGGTTGGATAAGGGCAATCGTTTTGACCGTTTCTTTATCTTTATGATGATTTGGCCCATTAGTCCAGCTGACTTTCTCTGTATGCTGGCTGCCCTGACCAAGATGAGTTTCAAGCGCTATATGACCATCATCATTCTGACCAAGCCCTTTACTCTCGTGGTTTATACCTACGGTCTGACCTATATTATTGACTTTTTCTGGCAAATGCTTTGACACGTAAAAAATCCGTTTGGTTTCCCAAGCGGATTTTGTGATTTATTTTGAAACTTCTTTTGCAAGAACAAAGTTCCCAAGAGTAGCAGAACCATTTCCTGCTACTGCTGGCGTTACAATGTAATCACGCACATCTGGTACTGGTAGGTAACCATTGAGAAGAGATGTAAATTTCTCACGGACACGGTCCAGCATGTGTTGTTGAGCCATGACCCCTCCACCAAAGACAATCACGTCTGGGCGGAAAGTCACTGTCGCATTAACCGCAGCTTGAGCGATATAGTAGGCTTGAACATCCCAAACAGGGTTGTTGAGTTCAATATTTTCCCCACGAACACCTGTACGAGCTTCCAAACTTGGACCAGCTGCATAGCCTTCCAAACATCCCTTATGGAAAGGACAAACACCCTTAAACTCTTTTTCAATATCCATTGGGTGTCTAGCCACATAGTAATGACCCATCTCAGGGTGACCCACACCGCCGATAAACTCACCACGTTGGATGACACCTGCACCGATACCTGTACCGATTGTGTAGTAAACCAAGTTTTCGATACGAGCACCAGCATTATTACGGGCAACCACTTCACCATAGGCAGAGCTGTTTACGTCTGTAGTGAAGTACATTGGCACGTTTAGTGCGCGACGAAGGGCACCCAGCAAGTCCACATTTGCCCAGTTTGGTTTTGGAGTCGTTGTGATAAAGCCATAAGTTTTTGAGTTTTTATCAATATCAATCGGACCAAATGAACCAACTGCAAGACCAGCAAGGTTGTCGAATTTTGAGAAGAACTCGATGGTTTTATCGATTGTTTCGATTGGAGTTGTTGTTGGAAATTGTGTTTTTTCTACAACGTTAAAGTTTTCATCACCGACAGCACAGACAAACTTTGTACCGCCCGCTTCCAAGCTTCCATATAATTTTGTCATGATAAACCTCTTGTTTTTATTTTCTTTATTATAGCATATTTCGAAAGTCTAAATTTCTCTATTTTTTAGATTTTCCTCTGTAAATCTTACCATTCAAGCAAAAACGAACAAACATGTCATTTGTTCGTTTTCACATTAGAGAGGATTGATTAGATTTTCACTTCGATCACAGCATCCCCCTTCGCAACTGAACCTGTTGCGACTGGAGCTACTGAAGCGTAGTCAGCTGTATTTGTAACGATAACCATTGTTGTATCATCAAGACCAGCTGCAGCAATTTTGTTTGAGTCAAAGGTTCCAAGAACATCGCCAGCTTTAACCTTATCACCTTGAGCAACTTTTGCTTCAAAACCTTCACCATTCATAGATACAGTGTCAATACCAACGTGGATCAAGACTTCAGCACCATCAGTTGTTTTCAAACCAAAAGCGTGTCCTGTTGGAAAGGCGATTGAAACTTCCGCATCAGCTGGTGCATATACCACACCTTGACTTGGTTTCACAGCGATACCTTGGCCCATAGCT
Source organism: Streptococcus mitis (assembly GCF_002096925.1). Lineage (GTDB taxonomy): Bacteria > Bacillota > Bacilli > Lactobacillales > Streptococcaceae > Streptococcus > Streptococcus mitis_AF. The sequence continues at coordinate 31,782 of NZ_NCVN01000010.1, forward strand.
CCACTTGAGAAGACTGGATCATTGACATCAGCAAGAGCGACAACATCACCGACGATAGGAGTTACAAGTGTTTCATTTTGAAGAGTATCAGTCTCTTCCACTACTGGTGCTTCTACTGTAGGTTCAGTAACTGTTTCTGCAGTTGCTGTGGCTGCTTCATCAGCAAAGACACTAGCTGCTTTTGTTTTCCCGTAGAAATAAGTGAAAGCAAAGGCGGCAACAAAGGACATAATTTCCGCAACTATATACATAGGGATTGAAGCAGCCTTAATAGAAAGGAATCCAATAAATCCAGCCGCTCCCAATGAAACTGCAATAACGTGAGTTAAACCTGCTACGAAGGCACCAATTGCTGAACCAGCAAGGGCGCAGAAGAATGGGAATTTGTATTTCAAGTTTACCCCAAAGAGAGCAGGTTCTGTAATACCAAGGAAGGCAGAAACAGCAGCCGAACTTGACAATCCTTTTGTTTTAGCATTTTTTGTCAAGAAGTAGATTGCAAGAGTAGCCGCACCTTGTGCTACGTTTGCCATTGAAGCAACAACAAAGATGTAGTCTCCAAATCCAGTACCGTTATTATTGTAAGCAGACAACAATTGTGTTTCGATTGCTGGGAATGATTGGTGAAGACCTGTCATAACGATTAGTGAGTAAGTTCCACCAAATAGACCCATACCAAAGGCACCTGTTGTGTTGTACAACCATACAATCGCATTTGTAATCGCATCAGACACAACCAACATAACAGGACCGATAACTGTAAAGGTAAGGAAGCCTGTAAGCATCACTGATAAAAGCGGTGTGAAAGTGAAGTCAACTGCAGATGGCAATTTCTTGTGGAAGAATTTTTCCAAATTTGCTAACAACCAGATTGCAACAAGGACTGGAATAACTTGATAAGCATAGTTTGTTTGTGTAACATGGAAACCTAAGATGTCCCAGAAGGCTTCTTTGCCACCCAAATCTGGAGTGGTCATAATCATACCAATTGCCGCACCAAGGAATTGGTTTGCTCCAAAGCGCTTGGCTGCTGAAATACCAACCAAAACAGGGAGGAACATAAATGGAGCAGCAGACATCAATTGAATCATAGCTGAGAAGCCTTTGATTGCAGGATACATATCTTCAATTGATTGAGGTCCAAACAAATCTGGTGATGTCAAGAAGTTACGTAAAGCCATCAAGAGACCACCTGCAACTAAGGCAGGGATAATAGGAACAAAGATGTCTGACAAAAGTTTAATCAAGTCCATCAATGGATTGAACTTTTTGTCTTTATTAGCAATCTCTTTCAAATCATCTGTCGAAACTTCTTTTAAACCAGTTTTCTTGATGATTTCCGCATACACGAAGTTAACATCACCAGGACCAATGATAATTTGATATTGTCCATTAGTGCTAAAAGTTCCCTTGACATCCGCATTATTATCTAGAGCTGCTTGATTCACTTTTGATTCGTCTTTCAATACCAAACGAAGACGAGTTGCACAGTGTGCTGCAGCTACAAGATTATCCTTACCGACAGCCTCAATGACCTCGGCAGCAACTTTACTATAATCCATAGCAAAAATCTCCTTATTATAGAATTTTGTTATTGTTTGAAAGCGATTTTATTCGCCCTACGACTTTTATTTTATCATGTTTCAAAAATATGTCAAGCGTTTTGCAGAAAAAATATTTGTTTCTTAGAGTAAGGTCCTTTGTTTTGATATATTGTGAGAGTTTTATGAAAGTGTTCTTTAAAAAAATAGTTTAAAATCTGAGTTAAAAAGGATTTTATTTCACTTTCTTTCAATTTTCTGCAGATAGATGATTGATTTCCTGCTTTTGATTTATGATAAACGTTTGGCAGTTTTTTCTCTTTTTTAACATAAAAGACTTGCTTTTTTAACCGAAAACGGTTACTATTAAAAGTAATAAGATTTTTGGAGGAATAAAATAAATGGAATGGACAACTGAGCGTCGTTATAGACCCTATGAAGATTGGACGCAAGAAGAAATTCAAAATATAAAGAAAAATATGGCACAATCTCCATGGCATACTCATTACCATGTTGAGCCAAAAACAGGACTTCTCAACGACCCAAATGGCTTTTCTTACTTTGATGGCAAGTGGATCCTCTTTTACCAGAATTTTCCTTTTGGTGCAGCCCACGGTTTGAAATCTTGGGCACAGCTAGAAAGTGATGATTTGATTCACTTTAAAGAAACTGGAATCAAAGTTTTACCAGATACTCCATTAGATAGCCACGGTGCCTACTCTGGTTCTGCCATGCAGTTTGGCGATAACTTGTTCCTATTTTATACAGGAAATGTTCGTGATGAAAACTGGGTCCGTCACCCGTACCAAATCGGTGCTTTGATGGACAAGGATGGCAAGATTACGAAGATCGACAAGATCTTGATCGACCAGCCAGCAGACTCTACTGACCACTTCCGTGATCCGCAAATTTTTAACTTCAAGGGCCAATACTATGCTATCGTCGGTGGACAGGACTTGGAGAAAAAAGGCTTCGTCCGTCTCTACAAGGCTGTAGACAACGACTATACAAACTGGCAAGTCGTTGGCAACCTTGACTTTGCTAACGACCGTACTGCCTACATGATGGAATGTCCAAATCTGGTCTTTGTAGGGGAACAACCTGTCCTTCTCTACTGCCCACAAGGATTGGATAAGAAAGTTCTAGACTACGATAATATCTTTCCAAATATGTATAAGATTGGGGCTTCCTTTGACCCTGAAAATGCTAAAATGGTAGATGTCTCTCAACTTCAAAACATGGACTATGGTTTCGAAGCCTATGCAACTCAAGCCTTCAACGCTCCTGATGGAAGTGCTCTAGCTGTTAGCTGGCTTGGCTTGCCAGATGTTTCTTACCCTTCTGACCGTTTTGACTACCAAGGAACCTTCTCTTTGGTCAAGGAACTCACTATCAAAGACGGCAAACTCTACCAATATCCAGTCGCAGCTATCAAGGACCTTCGTGCTTCTGAAGAACCTTTCTCAAACCGTGCCCAAACCAAGAACACTTACGAACTTGAACTCAACTTGGAAGCCAATAGCCAGAGCGAGATTGTCTTACTAGCTGATAAAGAAGGCAAAGGACTTTCCATCAACTTTGACCTTGTAAATGGTCAAGTGACAGTAGATCGTAGCCAGGCTGGTGAACAGTATGCCCAAGAATTTGGAACTATTCGTTCTTGCCCAATCGAGAATCAGGCTGCTACTGCTACAATCTTCATCGATAACTCTGTCTTTGAAATTTTCATCAATAAAGGAGAAAAAGTATTTTCTGGTCGTGTCTTCCCACATGCGGACCAAAATGGGATCCTAATTAAATCTGGAAACCCAACTGGAACTTACTATGAATTAGATTATGGTCGCAAAACTAACTGATGTCGCCAAACTTGCAGGCGTCAGCCCTACTACCGTTTCTCGGGTTATCAATAAAAAAGGCTATCTATCTGAAAAAACCATTCAAAAGGTCAATGAAGCTATGCGAGAATTGGGCTATAAACCCAACAACCTGGCTCGCAGTCTACAAGGAAAATCAGCTAAGTTAATCGGCTTGATTTTCCCCAATATTTCTAACGTTTTCTATGCAGAATTGATTGATAAGCTGGAACATCAACTCTTCAAGAATGGTTACAAGACCATCATCTGCAACAGTGAGCATGACTCTGAAAAGGAACGCGAGTACATCGAAATGTTGGAAGCCAATCAGGTGGACGGCATCATTTCGGGTAGTCACAACTTGGGAATCGAAGACTACAATCGCGTGACGGCGCCGATTATTTCCTTTGACCGCAATCTGTCTCCAGACATCCCTGTCGTCTCCTCTGACAACTATGCTGGTGGGGTTCTTGCTGCCCAGACCTTGGTTAAGACAGGTGCCCAGTCTATCATCATGATTACGGGGAATGACAATTCCAATTCGCCAACTGGGCTACGCCACGCTGGCTTTGCCTCTGTTCTCCCCAAAGCACCTATTATCAATGTTTCCAGTGACTTTTCTCCTGTCAGAAAAGAAATGGAAATCAAAAATATCTTGACCCATCAAAAACCAGATGCCATCTTTGCTTCGGATGATTTGACTGCTATTCTGGTCATTAAAATTGCTCAGGAACTGGGAATTTCTGTACCAGAAGAGCTCAAGGTCATCGGTTACGATGGTACCTACTTTATCGAGAATTACTACCCTCAACTGGCTACTATTAAGCAACCCTTGGAAGAGATTGCCTGCCTCACTGTTGACCTCCTCTTGCAAAAAATCGAAGGCAAGGAGGTCGCGACAACTGGTTACTTTTTACCAGTTACTCTTTTGCCAGGAAAAAGTATTTAAGCACAAGAAAACTCAGACTGAATTCGTCTGAGTTTTTTATGATCTTAAATTTTCTAAATAACGCTGGGCTGTCTCTAGGTTAAAGGTTTTATCTGCGATGAGGCGCTCGACTAGGGGAGCTACCTCGGATTCGCTAGCACCTGCGAGGAGTGCCAAGGATTTGGCCTGCAATTTCATGTGGCCTTGCTGAATTCCTGTACTGACCAAAGCTTTCAGGGCCGCAAAGTTTTGGGCAAGCCCGATAGACACGATAATCTGGGCTAATTCTTTGGCAGAAGGATTTCCCAGTAGCTCATGACTGAGGGCTACACGAGGGTTGAGGCCGATAGAGCCACCCTTAGTCGCTACAGGCATAGGTAGGGTCATCTCACCAACCAATTCTTCTCTTTCGAGATCCAGCTTCCATTGACTGAGACCTTGATAGCGTCCATCTCGACTGGCAAAGGCATGGGCCCCTGCTTCAATGGCACGCCAGTCATTACCAGTGGCAATCAAAATGGCATCAATGCCGTTAAAAATCCCTTTATTATGAGTAGCGGCTCGATAAGGTTCAGCCTGCGCAAACTGGCTAGCCAAAACAATTTTCTCCGCAATCTCTCGTCCTTGATCCTTTTGGCGACTCAAGTAGCGAAAGGCGATGCGACAGCTTGCAGTCACCAGAGAATCAGTCGCGTAATTAGACAGGATTCCCATGAGACTCTGTCTCTGACTGAGTTCTTCTAAGACTGGTTTCAAGGCCTCCAGCATGGTGTTGAGCATATTAGCTCCCATGGCTTCTTGGGTATCGACATGAAGATAGACGACAAGGAAGTCTGTTTCGCCTTTAATCTCTTCTACATGTAAATCACGCGCCCCACCTCCACGTTTAACGATCGAAGGATAGGCTTGATTGGCAAGCCCCAAGAGCTCAGCTTTCTTGCTGATAATCTTCTCTTGCGCTTGTTCAGGATCAGCAACTTGATAAAGTGCTACCTGCCCAATCATCTGGCGCTCATGCACTTGAGCGGTAAAACCGCCTGCTCGCTTGATGATTTTACTGGCATAGCTGGCCGCAGCAACCACAGACGGTTCTTCTGTCACATAGGGAACGGTGTATTCCTGACCATTGACAAGAACCTCCGGAACCAATGAATAAGGCAGAGAAAAAGTTCCCACTACATTCTCACTTAGCTGGTCTGCGACAGTCACACTCATTTGTTCATCCTGCTCCAGGCTCGCTTGTCTCTTAGGACTAAGGAGCGCCTGAGCTTTTAACAGCTCGAGGCGCTCTTGGTATGATTTTTTAGAAAATCCATTCCAACTTATCTTCATTATTTTTCAACCTTGCTATAACGGCGTTGGTGGTCGAGAATTTCAACCAAGGCATAGTCTTGATTTTCATAGCCAGCAAACTGGGCAGAGTTTGTTTCATCCAAGTCTACTTCCTCAAAGAAGACCTTTTCGTATTCTGCAACAGATAGGGCAGTTCTTTGGTTGAGCTTGTTCAAGCGGTCTTTATCTAGATAGGCTTCATATCCTTCAACCAATTCACCACTAAAGAACTCAGCCACGGCACCACTTCCGTAACTATAAAGGGCGATTTTATCCCCAGCCTTCAAGCTATCTGTATTTTCCAAAAGAGACAAAAGTCCGAGGAAGAGGGAACCTGTATAGATATTTCCCACCTTTTGACTGTAGAGAATAGACTGGTCAAAATGCTTTTGCAAGAGGTCTTTTTTCTCTTGCGGCAGGCTCTTATCCATGATTTTTTTCAAGCCTTTTAGCGCTAATTTAGGATAAGGCAAGTGGAAGCAAACCGCAGCAAAATCATCTAAGGTAAGCTGGTAGCGTTTTTGGTATTCAAGCCAAGTCGTTTTCAAACTATCTAGATATTGCTGGGTAGAATAGACACCATTTACATAAGGGGTTGTTGAGTAATTTGGACGCCAGAAATCCATGATGTCACGAGTCTGAGCTACATTGTCATTATTAAAGGCCATAATGCGTGGATTCTGTGTAATCAACATAGCCACACTTCCAGCACCCTGAGTGGGTTCTCCAGGTGTTTCAATACCATATTTGGCAATATCACTGGCAATAACCAAAACTTTGGACTCTGGAGAATTTTCCACATGCAATTTGGCATAATGAAGGGCCGCTGTCGCTCCATAGCAGGCTTCTTTAATCTCGAAACTACGAGCAAAGGGCTGGATGCCCAGCAAACCATGCACAAAGACGGCCGCAGCTTTACTCTGGTCAATTCCTGACTCAGTCGCCACAATGACCATATCGATTTCTTGTCTTTCTTGCTCAGTTAAAATAGAATCACTTGCACTAGCTGCCAAGGTCACGATATCCTCAGTTAGAGGCGCAATACTCAATTCCTTGAGCAAGAGTCCTTTGCTTAATTTTTCAGGGTCAATTCCCCTCGCTTCTGCTAAGTCTTGTAATTTCAAGACATATTGACCGGTCGCAAAACCAATCTTATCAATACCGATTGTCATATTTACCTCTGTTTTATCATTCATTGTAAAAAATCGTTCTATACTATTTTATCACAAATAGCAGTAAAAGAGAGAAAAAAGACTTGATTCACCAAATCAAGTCTCTTGTTAGTCTAACGATTATGCTGTTTTCGTAAGTAAGAATACAGTCTAAGAATCACTGTTCCGCTAGCCATTCCAATGGAAATCACCAAAGCCAACATAACAACCAAGGTTGCACTAGCAATGGCATGACTGTAATCTCCCGTCACAAAAAAGGCAGTTGTCCGATAGGAGAGATAACCCGGAACCAGAGGTGCCAAGATTGCCAAGATAAAGACTACAGCAGGTGTCTTATAAAGAATACTTAAAATCTGGCTGACACAAGAACCAATAATGGCCGCAATAAAAGTAGCCACAATAACATTGGTCGGTTCCTTGAGCAAGAGATAGATTAGCCAGACAGCCATGCCCAAAATCCCTCCAGGTAAGAGCATAGAGCGTTGCACATTGAGTACGATTAAAAAAGTGATAATAGCAAGAAGACTTGCTACTGCTTGTAATAAAAAGGTTGTTAGTGTCATATTAATTCATCAATACCAAGGCGACAGAAGTTCCCGCCCCTAAAGCAAGGGTAATGAGCAGGGATTCAAACATCTTACTCATACCAGAGTTTATGTGGTTGGTCATAATATCGCGAACCGCATTGGTCAAGGCAATTCCTGGTACAAAAGGCATGACCGCACCAGCTATAATCAAATCTGCCGTTGAAGGAAAACCTGTGTAGCGAGCCCAAAACTGGGCAATCATCCCAAAGACAAAGGCTCCAGCAAAGGCCGTCACAAAGGGAATTCGGATAAACTTTTCCACATAGAGAGAAAAGGCAAAACCAAATAAGGTAGCCACTCCTGCCCCAAGTGCGTCGTAGATATTTCCACTAAACATAACTGAAAAGAAAGGAGCACTAAAGGTCGCAGCCAGAGTTACCTGCAACTTAGTATAGGGAAGGGGTTGAGCTTGTAAGGCCGTCAATTGCTTGAAGGCTGTCTCTAAATCAATCTGCCCCCCTACCAACTGACGAGAAATCTGGTTGACATCGCAGACTTTCTCGATGTTATAAGAAGAGGAAGTCACGCGTTTCATTCGCGAAATATTGGTATTTTCAATGGAGAAAAAGATAGCGGCAGGCATGGCAAGAACATTACAATCCACAATCCCCTGCGAATGCGCAATACGAATCATGGTATCTTCTACGCGATGAATCTCTGAACCACTTTTGAGGAGAATGGTTCCTGCTAGCATAATCACATCAATAACGGCATTTAATTCTTTTGATTCTTCCATGCTTTCCTCCTTTTATCAACTCCTTCTATTCTATCACAAATTTGGAGTCAAAAAAAATCTTTGCCATGAAATCATGACAAAGATTCGTTTAATCACGAGAATTTTCGTGGTTCCCTTCACTACTTGATTGAGTAGTAGCAGGTGCATTCCCTCGTTGATTTCCTTGTTGGTTCCCCTGACTTGGTGTCGTAGTAGAACCTTGGTTTCCACGTTGGGATGGTGCTGATGATGACGTTGACGGTGGTGTTTTTGGTTTGTAGATTGAAATCTTGACACGCGTCTTAGTCAAATCAACCTTTTCACCTGCTTTTGGACTCTGTTCAACGACTGTACCCTCAGCAGTTCCATCAGGAGCTGTCGACACTTCTACAACTTCAATATTGGCTTCTTTAATACCGACAATTTGAACGAGATTGTTTTTAGTAAATTCAAGACTAGATCCTATATAACTTGGCATGGCAACGCTGGTTACTTTCTTAGCAACGGTTAAGGTAATCGTTGAGGCCTTGCTCAAATCATAGGTTGTTCCGGCAGCTGGACTCTGTCTGAGAACAGTTCCTGCTTCACTCTCACTTGATTCTTCTTCCTCAATCTTGATGAGATTTTCAGGAACCTTCTTCTGCTTGAGTTCTGCGATAACATCTGTCGATTTACGGCCGATATAGTTACTCAATTGGAAGGATTGCTTGCCTGAAGAGACAACCAAATTGATTTTCGAACCTTCTTTTCGAGTCTTTCCAGCTTCAGGATCTGTACGGATAATCCGCCCTTCTTCCACCTTTTCACTAGCCTCTGATTTCTCCTCGCCAATCTCAAAATTGGCTTTCTTGAGCGTTTCCTTGGCCTCCGCAACTGTCTGACCTGCCACATCTGGAATGGCAATGGTTGCAGGAGTTCTGGATAATATCCAAACAAGAGAAGCTGCCACCAATACAATGCTGGCCAACAAAATCATATAACGAACTCTAAATTTCCGTTTCTTAACAGGCTTACTTGCGTAATTGTCTTCTGAAGCCTGCTGACTCGGCTTCGCAGTCTGTGGCTTCGGACTTTGTGTTTGCACCTTAGGAATCGAGGTCAAGGTACTCTGGGATACCTTTGGTAGAGTCTTGGTGTCTGCCTTAGTAGTATCATTAAATACCAGTTTAGGCTCATTTCGACGATTGTAAGACAAACTACTAGACAAGTCCACATACATCTCTGCAACTGACTGATAACGATCTGTCAATTTCTTGGCAGTTGCCTTGATAACAACATTCTCCAAAGCCTGAGGCACAGATGGATTTTCATCAATAACTGACGGCAGTGGTTTCTGGAAATGCTGAAGGGCGATGGTCACCGCGCTATCCCCGTCATAAGGGATATGACCTGTCAACATCTCATAGAAAATAATCCCCATGGCATAGATATCACTCTGTACCGTCGCCTTCGAACCACGCGCCTGCTCAGGTGACAAGTAATGAACCGACCCCAGCATAGAGTTAGTCTGGGTCAGACTCGTCTCTGCAAAGGCGACCGCAATCCCAAAGTCTGTGACCTTGGCAGTCCCATCTGGTGTCAAGAGGATATTTTGCGGTTTCAAGTCCCTGTGAACAATTCCTCTGGTATGGGCCAAACGCATAGCCAATAGGATTTGTCCCATGATACGGACGGCTTCTTCATTAGAAAGAGGATAGTGTTCCTTGATATAGCGTTTAAGGTCCAGTCCAGCAACATATTCCATTGCGAGATACTGTTGACCATCTTCCTCACCAATATCTGTTATCCGAACGATATGAGGATGGTCTAGATCTGCCATAGCTCTCGCTTCACGCTGAAAACGAGCTACAGCTATCGGGTCCGTCTGGTAGTTGGTCCTCAGGACCTTCACTGCCACTTCTTCTCCGTCTAGAATTAAATCCTTGGCCAAATAGACATCTGCCATGCCTCCTCGGCCAATCTGTTTCACAATCCGATAGCGTCCGGCAAAAATCTTGCCGATTTGGATCATTCTGCATCCTCCTCGTTCATAGAAACAAGGGCAACCGTAATGTTGTCTAAACCTCCTGCATTGTTAGCAAAACGCACGAGCGTCGCTGTTTTATCTGCCAAAGGAATATCACTGGTTACAATATCACAAATCTCACTGCCTGAAATCATGTTAGTCAAACCATCACTATTGAGCAAGAGATAGTCACCTGGCTCAAGGGTAATCATTCCAAAATCAGGTTGAACTTCATCTTTTTGACCGATAGATTGAGTAATAATATTTTTCTGTGGATGACTAGCAGCTTCTTCTGGTGTCAATTGACCTGCCTTAAGCAATTCATTGACCAAAGAATGGTCGCTTGTTAACTGGTGGTATTCTTCCCCACGAATCAAACCGATACGAGAATCCCCAATGTGGGCATAGATAGCCTGATTGTCAATAATAGCAACAGCTTCTAAAGTTGTTCCCATTCCTTTATAGGCATCATCTTGTCCAAGTTGATGAATCTTTTGATTTTCAATTTCTAGGTAATTGGCGAACCATTCACGCACTTCATTGACTGTATCGATCTGGGTATCAACCCAAGCTATACCTAGGTCTGTTACTGCCATTTCACTAGCGATATTCCCTGCGCGATGACCTCCCATCCCATCAGCTAAAATAATCATAGTACGCCCAGCTCTATTGACATAGTGGTTGACATAGTCTTGGTTATTTGTTCGTTTCTGACCAACATCTGTTAATAATGAAATTTCCATGTGTCAGTTCCTTCCTAATCCGATATCTTGCGAAATTGACTGATGAAGAATCCATCACTTCCATACAACTCAGGTGTAATGAGGATACAGCCGTCTTTCATGATATCCTTACATTCATGTTCTAGTTTTACCTGCTCGAACTCGGGATGACTTTCTAAAAACGCCTCAACGACTTGAAAATTCTCCTCTGAGACAATAGTACAGGTACTATAAGTTATTATACCACCTTTGCGTAGTGTTTGACAAACACTACCTAATATTTCTAGCTGAATTTCCTGTAAGGACGCGAAATCTGCCGTTTCTTTATTGTATTTGATATCTGGTTTGCGTCGCAGAAGACCAATTCCTGAACAGGGAGCATCTACCAAAATCTTATCAAATGAATCCTGACCAAAAAGCTCATGCACCTTTCTGGCATCCAATTTTTGCGTTTGAACCCGGTCTGCCACACCCAGACGTTGGGCATTTTCTTGGATTAAGTCCAACTTATGGTCGTACAAGTCCAGAGCCGTAACCTGACCTGTCGTGAGATAAGAAGCTATATGGGCTGTTTTCCCACCCGGAGCCGCACAAGCATCAAGCACTCGCTCATCTCCCTGCAAATTCAAAGTTGGCGCAACCAATTGACTGGACTCGTCTTGGATGGTTATAGCTCCCTCCACAAACAAATCATGGCCTGCAAAATGCCCTTGCTCCTTAACCAGACCAGAGAGAGACAAGGATGAATCACTGGCCTCCAACAAGGTTTGGATTTCCTCTTTTCGTCCTAGGTCTGTTACACGAATGCTGGCCTTGTTTCGCACTAAAAGGCTTTCAAAAATAGCTTGAGCTCGCTCTTCTCCGTATTCTTCCTTGAGCTTGGCAACTAGCCAAACTGGAAGAGAATAGGCAATAGAATCACGCTTGTTTTTTCGCTTGATGCTAGCAATATCTGGCCAGCCTTCACGCAAGATACGGCGAAGGACAGCGTTGACCAATTTTTCACTGCCTTTTTTACGGACTTTGGCCAATTCTACTGCTTCATTGACCACAGCATGGTCTGGAATCTTGTCCAAATAGCGGAGCTGGTAAGCACTCATGAGAAGAAGGACATAAAGCCAACTATCTAACTGGTCTCTGTCTTCGATAAAGTGGGATAGGTACCATTCCAGAGTCAGTTTACGGGCTACCGTTCCATAGACCAGCTCGGTCACCAAGCCCTTGTCTGCTGCCGAAAGTTGACTTCCCTTGAAATGCTTATTTAAGGCGATATTTGAGTATGCTTGATTGATAAAAACATCCTCTAATACTGCTAGGGCTAAACTTCTAGCCGTTTCTACTTTAGTCACCAAATCGTTCTCCTACAGTCAATGTACGTCCAACTCCATTGAGGAAGGAAGCAATGTCCATCTTAGGTTTACCAGCTGGCTGCACTTGTTTGAGGGATAGAGCCCCTTCTGCCGTTGCGACAATCAATTCTTTCTTACCAGTAGAGAGAATCTCACCTGGATTTCCCTGACCTTCTACTGGTAGTGCTTCATAAATCTTAAAGCGGTCGCCCTTAAGGAAAGTATGGGCAACAGGCCAGGGGTTCATGCCACGGATTTGGTTAAAGAGTTGACGATTGGTTTTGTTCCAGTCCAGTTTTTCTTCCTCTGGCTTGATATTTAGCGAGAAAGTGACCTGACTTGGATCCTGCGGTTCAGGTTTGATTTCCCCAGCAATGTAGGCAGGCAAAGTGTCCAAAAGCAAATCACGACCAACTAGCGCCAATTTCTCAAACAAGGTGCCGACATTGTCCTCATCCGTGATTGGAATACTGCGACGAGAAATCATATCTCCTGCATCCATTTCCTTCACCATTTCCATGATGGTCACACCAGCTTCCTCATCCCCTTGAATCAAGGCATAATGGATAGGCGCACCACCACGGTGTTTGGGAAGAAGGGAAGCGTGAACATTGACCGCAAAGTCCATGCTATCAAGGAGTTTACTTGGCAGAAACTGCCCAAAAGCAGCAGTCACAATTCCATCTGCTCCTAGCTTCATAATAGCTTCCATCTCAGGACTTCCAGATAATTTTTCAGGTTGATAGATTGGAAGTCCTGCTTCCTTAGCAGCCTGCTTGACTGGGGTTTCTTGAATCACTTTTTTTCGCCCAACAGCACGGTCCGGCTGGGTCACAACGGCTAGAATTTCGTAACGGTCATCTGTCAAAAGTCCTTTTAAGACTGTTGCTGAAAAGTCGGGTGTCCCCATAAAGATTAATTTTGTCATATCTTCTCCTTCTTATAAAAATTGCTGTGGCTCATGGTCAATGCTGAGACGGAGCTCACTATTTTCCCGTTCTTGAGTCAAGGCTAAGACCTGGTTGAGGGTCGGACTTAGCTCATCTTCTAAACGGTATTTAATCAAAATCTGGTAATGATAGAGGTTGTGGGTACGAGCAATCGGTTTGGGGGTTGGCCCAAGAATGTTACTGGTCTCTGACAATCCTGACCGCAAAATATTCATAACTTCATAAGCACGTTTGACCACCTCTTCTTCTTTCTTGTGAGAAAGGGTAATGCCAATAGTGAAATAGTAAGGCGGATAACCAAGTTGTCGTCTGATTCCCATTTCATAGGCATAAAAACCTTCGTAATCCTGATCCTTTGCAAATCGAATAGCGTAGTGCTGAGGATTGTAAGACTGAATCAAGACCTGCCCAGCTTTTTCAGCACGACCTGCCCGGCCTGCAACCTGAGTCAAGAGCTGGAAGGTTCTCTCAGAAGAACGGAAATCAGGTAGATTCAATGCCGTATCCGCATTGAGAACTCCAACTAAGGTTACATTAGGAAAATCCAATCCCTTGGCAATCATCTGAGTACCTAGTAAAATATCTGCTTCTCCTCGCCCAAACTGGTCAAGAAGAGCTTGGTGACTACCTTTCTTACGAGTCGTGTCCACATCCATCCGCAAAATGCGGGCCTGCGGAAAGAGTTCTGCCAGCTCATCATAAGCCTTCTGTGTCCCTGTCCCATAGTAACGAATACTTCGGCTCTTACAGTTAGGACAGACCTGAGGAATGTCCTTCGAAAAACCACAATAATGGCAGTTCATGGTCTTGGTATCCATGTGCAAGGTCAAGGAAATGTCACAGTTAGGACAAGTATCCACGGTCCCACACTCCCGACACATAACAAAGCTAGAATAACCACGACGATTGAGCATAAGAACCACCTGCTCTTTTTTAGCCAGACGATCCTGAATCGCTTCTAGCAAAGGTGGCGTAAAGTTTGACGTTTCATTTTGTCCGATATAGTCCCGAAAGTCAATTACTTGAACCTCAGGGATCCTAGCTAAAGGATTGGCGCGCTGGGTCAGACGTAAATGTTGATAAACGCCTTTTCCAGCCCGAGCACGGCTTTCCAGACTAGGAGTTGCTGAACCAAGTACCAGTGCTGCTTGATTATACTGGGCCCGTAAAATAGCTACCTCTCTAGCATGGTAACGGGGATTGCTGTCCTGCTTATAAGTCGCTTCATGCTCCTCATCGATTATAATGACACCTAGATTTTTCAGCGGAGCAAAGATGGCAGATCTGGCACCCACAACAACTTGAGCATCGCCACGTTCCACCTTGCGCCATTCGTCGTACTTTTCACCATTGGATAGGCCTGAATGAAGAATGGCCACTTTCTCACCAAATCGAGCAATAAAACGCTCCGTCATTTGTGGAGTCAAGGAAATCTCAGGCACCAGCAAAATAGCTGTCTTGCCCTTGTCCAAGGCTCCTTGGATAATCTGCAAATAAACCTCCGTCTTCCCACTTCCTGTAATCCCTTGAAGGAGGAAAGGAGGCTGATGACTGCCAATCGCACTGACAACCGCATCACGCGCCTGTCTTTGCTCTGGATTCAACTCTAAAGGCTGACTTGCTTCAATCCCTTCAAAATAAGCAGCCGAGCGTTGAACTTCCTTTTGAACTATGGTCACAGCACCTTGTTCCACAAAGAAGTTGACTTGCTCCCGCGAGTAGGACTCTAACAAACTAGCCAAAGAAGCGCTCTCTGGATGAGACAGCAGATAGTCTCTCAGTTCTAACTTTTTCTTGGCGCGTGTAGAAATCTCTACACCTTCTAACTGAACAAGGTCTACCTCATACCAAGACTGGGTCTTGACCTTCTTTTGATCAATCGCCTGATATTCTAGACCAAGCAGGCCTTTTCTAGTCAAACGCATCATTTCAGCTTGCTTACCTAAATCTAGAGAAGAAAAGGCAAGCGAATCTTCTGAACCAAACAAGCGCTCTCGGTCTTCCTGACTCAGACCTGCCATAGGATAGAGAATTTTGTCATAGCTAGAGTTCAGAAACCCTGGTAACATAGCCTTGAGGATAGAAATTTTATAGGAAAAGACGGATTTACGGAGCTCCTCAGCCAGCCAGAGTTGTTCTTGCGTGAGAACAGGGGAAAAATCCAGTACCTCGGCAATATCTTTTAAATCTTGCTCCATCTCTTCTTCATCCAATTGGGACTCCAAACCAAGAACAATCCCTTGAATCAGGCGATTTCCCTTACCAAAAGGCACATGAACTCGCATCCCAACTTCCAGCATTCCCAGAAATTCCTCAGGAATCCTGTAACTATAGGGCTGGTCCGTCTGCATCAAGGGCACATCTACAATAATCTTGGCTATGGGCATCTTCTCACCTCCTCCTTGTCAGTACATTCTTGCAATAGAAAAAATAAGATTGAGTCCCCCCAACCTTAAATTTTTTCACCATCTTCTTTTTCTTTAGCGATTTGCTCTTTGATTTTCTTTTCTTCTTCTTCTTTGCGGCGTTTTTCTTCTTCGATACGGCGACGCACTGCTTCACGTTTTCCTTCTGGATCTGGGTGAATTGTAACGTTTCCTGATTCGATTTCTTCTAAAGCGCGAAGAGTTGATTTTTCAGACTTGAAACCTTGAGTTGCTGGCGCACCTGCTTCCAATTCGTGGGCACGTTTTGCTTCCAAGATTACGAGTGAATATTTTGAAGGAACCTTGTCGAGCAAGGTATCAATAGAGGGTTTTAACATCATTTGCTTGTACCTATTTTCTAAATTTTATCGGGTAGTTGGAGATTTTGGTAACATCTCCTGATAGTGACCAATGACACGATCCACACGGAAGTGTTCTGCTTCGATCACACGTTTGACACGCTCAGCAGCTAGGGGCACCTGATCGTTAACAATCGCATAATCATACTCACGCATGAGGGCAATTTCTTCCTTAGCTTTTTCGATTCGTTGGGCAATCACTTCTGCACTGTCTGTTCCACGACCTACCAGACGATCTTGTAATTCATCCAAATCTGGTGGTGTCAGGAAGATAAAGACAGCATCTGGAACCTTTTTCTTGACCTGAAGAGCGCCCTGAACTTCAATTTCAAGGAAAACATCGATTCCCTTGTCCAAGGTTTCATTGACATAGGTCAGAGGAGTTCCATAGTAGTTGCCGACATATTCTGCATATTCCAACATCTGACCTTGACGAATCAGCTCTTCAAACTCTTCGCGAGTACGGAAGAAATAGTCAACACCATCCACTTCTCCAGGACGTTGTGCGCGTGTCGTCATCGATACAGAGTATTGAAATTGGTTTTCAGAACTCTCAAAAATCTCTCTTCTAACCGTTCCTTTTCCAACCCCTGAAGGACCAGAAAAAACGATTAGTAAGCCTCGGTCTGCCATTGTGTCTCCTTTAGTCAGTCTGTGAAATAACATTTCTCTAGAATAATGACAAAAAGCCAGATTATCCTTTACAGTCTTTCTATCTAGTGTAACAAAAAAGCAGTAATTTTTCAACTGCTCTTTCTTATTTATTTAGCATAATCTACTGCACGAAGCTCGCGAATCACGGTTACCTTGATATTTCCTGGGTAATCGAGATTGTTTTCAATTTTCTCACGAACTTTGTGAGCCAAGATTGTGACTTTGTCGTCCTTGATTTGTCCTGGATTAACCATGATGCGGATTTCACGTCCTGCTTGAAGGGCAAAGCTATTTTGTACCCCTTCAAAGCCGTTAGCAATTTCTTCCAAATCATGGAGACGCTTGATGTAGCTTTCAAGAGACTCACTACGAGCACCTGGACGCGCCGCACTCAAGGCATCTGCTGCAGCGACAATTACTGCAATCACACTTTCTGCTTCGACATCGCCGTGGTGGCTAGCAATTGTATTCACCACAACTGGGTGTTCCTTGTACTTACGAGCCAATTCCATACCGATTTCAACGTGGCTACCCTCAACCTCGCGGTCAATAGCTTTCCCGATATCGTGAAGGAATCCAGCACGACGGGCAAGAGCCGCATTTTCACCAAGTTCGCTCGCCATGATACCAGCCAACTTAGCAACCTCAATCGAATGACGCAAGACATTTTGTCCATAAGAAGTACGGAACTGCAAACGTCCCATAATCTTCATCAAGTCTGGATGAAGGTTTGGCGCACCAATCTCATAGGCTGCTGCCTCACCGTATTCACGGATCTTATTGTCAATCTCTTGACGGTTTTTCTCAACCAACTCTTCGATACGAGCTGGGTGGATACGACCATCCTTGAGCAACATTTCCATAGTCATACGTGCAATCTCACGACGAATCGGGTCAAAACCTGACAAGGTCACCACTTCTGGCGTATCGTCGATAATCACATCAACCCCTGTCAAACTTTCAAAGGTGCGAATGTTACGACCTTCACGACCAATAATGCGTCCCTTCATAGTATCGTCTGGCAGATGAACCGTTGAGTTTGTCGACTCGGCTACATATTCACCAGCGATACGTTGCATAGCTTGAACCAAGATGTCCTTAGCCATTTTGTCAGAACGTTCCTTGACCTCTTGCTCAGCTTCACGAATACGGCTAGCAATCTCCTTGGTCAAGTTTTCCTCTGTCTGTGCCAAGATAATATCTCGTGCTTCTGCCTGAGACAGAGCACCAATACGCTCTAGTTCTGCTTCTTTTTGTCTTTCGACTTCCTCTAATTGCTCTTCACGCGCATCAAGGTTTTTAGCTCTATCAGAAATACTTTGTTCTTTTTGTTCAAGTGTTTGTTCTTTACTCGTCAAATTGTCGTCTTTACGGTCAAGGCTAGTTGCTCTCTCTGTCAAACGACTTTCGATTTGTTTGAGTTCTTGACGTTCTGATTTGAATTCAGCGTCCACTTCTTCACGGTATTTTCTGGCTTCTTCTTTGGCCTCCAATAGTGCTTCTTTTTTAAGAGACTTACTTTCACGCTTAGCTTCATTAACCAATAAATCCGCTTCACGTTCAGCTTGTCCACGTAAATTAGTTGCTTCTTGTTCAGCATTTAAAAGCATCAACTCTGCAGCTTCCTGAGATGATTTCATCTTGGCTGAGATGCTGACATATCCAATGACTAAACCAATGATGACGGCAAAAACAGCAATCGCAAGCGACATGATTTCCATGTTTTTACCTCATTTTATTGTTATTCCGAATGACATACATTCTTTTACATTCTACCATAAAAAAGTGATTTTCACAAACCTAAAATAGAATATGTTTTGAGGAATTTAGCAATTTTATCTCCGTGGTACCACCTTAGACTAAACCAAAAGGAGGAATCCCACCCTCCTAAAGTTAGTATTGTTCCATTCAATCCCATCAATTTTAGCACATAATTGTTTTCGAGATATGATAGTATCACAACCAACCAGATTCTTTCGCAATATTAGCAGCTTCTGTTCGATTACCAGCATCTAGTTTCGAAAGAATATTGGTAACATAGTTTCGGACGGTTCCATTGGATAGATAAAGTTTGTCTGCAATTTCTTGGTTAGAGAAACCCTGAGCGATTCCCTTTAAAACTGCGATTTCTTGCTCTGTTAATGGATTGGGATGCGTCATCACCACTTCCATCAATTCAGGCGAATACTCCTTGCGCCCTTCAAGGACAGTGTGCAAGGTTTGCATGAGGTCTGCAATATTTCTTTCTTTTAATACATAAGCATCTACTCCAGCCTTGACTGCACGTTCAAAATACCCAGGACGCTTGAAGGTCGTCACTACAACCACCTTTGTTTCTAGATTTTCTGCTCGTATCCACTCCAAGACTTCGAGGCCCGTCTTAACAGGCATTTCTACGTCAAGGATGGCAATATCCACAGACTCCTTTTCTAATAGTTGGATTGCTTCTTGCCCATTCTTGGCTTGAAAGACAGACTCTACATCCGGTTGAAGCGTGAGCAACTGGCACATGGCATCTCGCAACATACTTTGATCTTCTGCGACTAATACTTTCATCTATTTTCTCTCCTTATAAGGTAGTCGAACCTGAACTTCTGTCGGTTGTTTCCAACTAATTACCTTTACTTCTCCCGAAAATGGAAGAACACGATCTCGAACTGTATGGAGCTCATCTCCTTTTATAGAAGCGAAACCACAGCCATCATCTCTCACTGTTAGAATGAGTTCTTTCTCTGTCCGTTCTAATTTTAAGTAGACTTTAAACGCTTTAGCATGTTTGATGATGTTGGTCACTAATTCAAGCAAAATCATGGAAGCCGTTGACTCCAATTCCTGAGTTAAGCTAGCTGTATCTAGTTGATTAGCTATTTCCACCTCAATTCCAGCAATTTCTAACATCTTTTTCACAGTCTCTAGTTCGGATGTCAAAGTTCTAGACTTAAGATTTTCCACAATAGTTCGCACTTCATTCATGGAATCCTTACTGATCTGGTGAATTTCTTTTAATTCCTTTTCCACCTGTGGATAAGCCTCCATCTGAAACAACTGCAAGGCTAAATCTGTCTTGACACTCAGCATAGCAAAAGTGTGTCCCAGACTATCATGCAAATCCTGACCGATACGACTGCGTTCATTTTCAGCAAGCAATAGATTTATCTGGGCATTTTGCTTAGCCTGCGCTTCTTTCAAATCCTCCACAATCCGAATCCGAACCAATCCAAAAGTCATTAAATCGACAAAAGTAAGAATTACAAGTAGATAGAATAGAAACTCAACTTCGATTCTCTGAAAAATCAACAGTTGGCCCACAACAAGGACTTGAGCAAGAAGAAAAGTCCAGACATGTAAAGACTTTAAACTACGTACGCCAAAATGATAACTTAAGAGGTTAGAAAGGAAAAAGAAGAACCAGATATAATTAACAGCAACAAAGGCAGTATTCCCAACTACATAAGTCAGCATGAGACCCCAATATAGCCAAGATAGGCGCTGGCTCTTAGTTGTTAAAACACCCAAATATGCCACTACAAATAGAATATCAATGAATAAATGCCAGACAGAAAGCCACCCAGTCACTACAGGTAGGATGGGGAAAATCATAAAAATTAAACTGGCCCAAAACATATAGTGTATGCTTTTCAGTCTTTCAAGCATTAAGAATTCTCCTTATGACCTTGAAGGTAAATGGTCAAACCAAACAAAACTGCTGAAAAAACAAGTAGATAAACTGTGGCTGATAGATTGATGCTACCCTCGTTTAAGAAGGTCTTGAGCAACTCCATCAACTGATAAGTTGGTAGACACTTCCCGATTGCTTGCATCCAGTCTGGAAATAAAGAGATGGGCATCCAGAGTCCGCCTAAAACAGCCAAGCCTAGATAGAGAAGATTGCCCACGACAGACATCAGCTGACTAGAAGGCAAGAGTGTCAAGGTCAAGCCAAGCGCTACAAAAGCTACACTTCCTACTATCAGCAAGAACGCAGCCCCAATCCAGCTTCCTAAAGGCATATCCACACCTCTGACCAAGTGCCCAACTGAGAAAACAACCAGGATTGAGACCAGATAATCAACCATCATACTTGTTATCTTTGATAGATAATATTCTACCATATTTACCGGAGTATGGCGCAATGTTTTCTGCCAGTTGTTGATTTTATCTGTATGTAAAACAGCTGGGAATGAGAAGATAGCTGTCGACATCATGGAAAAAGCCGTCATGGAGATGAGGTAGTCGCGCATAAAATTCGCGGGTCCACCTGGTGTGTCCTGGTACATGCCTGAAAAGAATAAATAGAAGGCTGTCGGCATCCCTACGGATAATAGATAATAGACTAATTGTCGTTTGGTCAATAGAAATTCTATCTTGTTTAGTGCGATCCATCGTTTCATCTTAGTCATCTCCCTTTTGTGTTTCTTCAAAGATTGTATCCAACAAGCTACGATTATTGACTTCAATTTCTTGAATCCTACATCCTGCTTGCACTAACAGTTGCCAAAAAGCATCCGCTTCACGTGTAACTACTTGCAAAGCATCTTGTTTTTGTGACCAGTTTTCAACCAAGACTGACTTCTCAACGACTTCCTTGTAAGCTAGAGGAAGGATAAAATGCTTTTCAATCTCCTCACTACGCATGGCTAGAGGCGTCGTATCACGAATCAACTCTCCCTTATTCAAGACCAAAATCCGGTCCGCTGTATGCTCTACCTCTTCGATATAATGGGAGGAATAGAGAATGGTAACTCCCTTAGCTTTTAGTTCCTGAACAATTTCCCAAAAGCGTTGACGAGTTGAAGTATCCATGGCAGCAGTTGGTTCATCTAAAAAGACAAGCTTTGGTCGCCCAATCAAGGTCAAGACAAAAGAGAAGAGACGCTTTTGCCCGCCTGACAATTTTTCTGCGAATTGCTCTTTCTGATGCTGGTCAAACTGCAATAGTTGATCGATTTCCTGGTTGCTCAAGGGATTTGGATAAATACTTTGAAAGAAAGCAATCAACTCTTTGACCTTTAATTTCTGAACGATGACATTTTCTTGAGGGAGATAGGATCTTGTGTAGTCTAACTGAGAACTCGTCACTGGCAAGCCTTGGATGGATACTTGATCGCTTGTGACCCGTTTATCTCCAAGCAAACAGTCCAAGAGTGTGGTCTTCCCAGCACCATTGGGCCCAATCAAGGCGACGCATTCACCTTCAGCTATCTCAAAGGAAATATCCTTCAAAATAGCCTTGCCCTTGATGTTTTTATTTAGGCTTTCTACCTTAATCATGTTCATGATATTCTCCTTTCAACCACTCCTTTCCCATAGGAAAGGCGATAAAAATCATAAATCCCAGTCCCCAGGCACCGCGAATGGCTTGGTGAAGGAAGGCTTGATCAAACCAACCTGTAAACATTTCTACCAACCATACCACTAGTGATAGTCCAATAAAAAGATAGAGAAACGCTTTTTTCATTTTTCAAACTCCTTTTTCACATCTGAGACTAATTTCAAACCTTCTCGGATAAGCCAGGACATCATTCCAAATCCTGCAAATAGCTCCCAAGGAAAATGATAGAAATCTTCATCCAATCCTGAGAACATGAGATAAGTCATGACTCCTGCTGCTACTAAACTCATTGCGACAATTACTTTATGTTTCATTTTTTCTTCCTCCACTTGATACATCTAGTATAATTCTTTGAAGGTAGAATCACTAGAAGCTTCTGTCATGAGGAGATATGACAAATGTCATTAAAAACTCCAAGCAGGCAGATCCTGCTAACTCATGACAGAAAAAGAAGTTTAGCCTATAATGAAGGCGAACAATACCAAACCGTGGTGTTTAATA
>NZ_NCVN01000007.1:0-51300 GCF_002096925.1 Streptococcus mitis
CATATCAAACATCAGAAAACACAGACGGACTTTCAACAGGAAATCAAGGTTTACTACGCTGATGAACCTGAATCAGCCCCTCAAAAGGGACTGTATATGAACGAACGCTATTAAAACTTGAAAGCTAAAGAATGTCAGGCGCTTTTATCTCCCGAAGGTAGACAGATTTTCGCTCAACGCAAGATTGATGTGGAACCTGTCTTTGGGCAGATAAAGGCTTGTTTGGGTTACAAGAGATGTAATCTGAGAGGGAAGTGTCAAGTGAGAATTGACATGGGATTGATACTTATGGCCAATAACCTCCTCAAATACAATAAGAGAACGACTCAAAATTAAAAAGCTAGAGTTCCGCAATTGGAAATCTCTAGTTTTTTTGTGGCTGAGAACTATTTTGTCTCAGGCCCTTTTTTACTTACCAGCGTAATATTTTTGAATTCCTTTCACGATACCTGCTACAAGCTTATCTTGATAGTGGCTATCTCGAATCTGTTGATTTTCAGCGAAATTATCCATATAACCTAGCTCTAGGAGGACGGCTGGTTTAGCAGTTTCTCGAAGAACTGCAAAGCTACTTTCCAATAAGCCAGCATCTTTAGCACCAGTTTCAGCTAACAATGAAGAGTGGATAGCGGCTGCAAGACGCTTGCTCTCACTCATACGGTCAGGATGGT
This sequence comes from Streptococcus mitis, assembly GCF_002096925.1. GTDB lineage: Bacteria > Bacillota > Bacilli > Lactobacillales > Streptococcaceae > Streptococcus > Streptococcus mitis_AF. The sequence goes on from NZ_NCVN01000007.1 coordinate 672, forward strand.
TATGCCAGTATGGGTTGATTTTACTTGGATAATCAGGTTCATCGCTGTAGGAATAGGTTTGAATTCCACTAGATTTTGAGTATGCACTACCAGTCGCATTGAAGTGAATACTAATAAAGATGTCAGAGTTAGTCTTGTTAACCATACGAGAACGTTCTGTAATAAAATCTACGTCAATATCACTATCACGTGAAGTAAGAACTTTGTAACCAAGTTCTTCTAACTTTTTGCGTAATTTACGATATACCTGCATGTTGAGGTCTTTTTCAGCGACATTGTAATAGTATGCACCTGAGTCTCTTCCCCCATGTCCGGGGTCTAAAAAGATGGTTTTACTGTATTGGCCTTTTACAAACCCTTCAGGAACTTCACTAACCCATCTACCATCATTTTTAAAGATATGATCTTTTCCGGATATTTTATAAATATTAGTGACATATTGTCCGTCTTCTTTTAGATAATACCAAGAATTATAGTACTTATCAAATATCCACTCATTCTTAGCCATATAACCACCAGATTTGAGATAGTAAGCTCCAATCCATTCTTTTGATGCATACATTCCACCACGCTTCAAAAAGAACCAGCTATTATAATTTTTGTCAAATATCCATTCATTATCAGCCATTGCTCCACTTGATTTTAAATAATAATTACCTTGCCATTGGTTACTAGACATAATACCTATTTTGTCAAAATAGTACCAAACTCCATTAATTTTCTCCCATTTATTCTGAGAAATTTTTCCAGAAGAATTAGCGAAGTACCAATGTTTATCAATGAGAACCCATTTGTTTTCAGCCATGGCTCCACTATTTGTCAGCAAGTAGCTGTTAATGGTTGTATTACTGAGCATGATTCCATCTTTGTCGAAGTAATACCAAGACCCCGCAATTTTTTCCCATTTATTTTGAGAAATTTTTCCAGAAGAATTAGCGAAGTACCAATGTTTATCAATGAGAACCCATTTGTTTTCGGCCATTGCTCCACTATTTGTTAGCAAGTAGCTGTTAATGGTTGTATTACTAAGCATAATCCCATCTTTGTCGAAGTAATACCAAGAATCGTTGATTTTTTCCCATTTATTCTGAGAAATTTTTCCAGAAGAATTAGCGAAGTACCAATGTTTATCAATGAGAACCCATTTGTTTTCAGCCATTGCTCCACTATTTGTTAGCAAGTAGCTGTTAATGGTTGTATTACTAAGCATAATCCCATCTTTGTCGAAGTAATACCAAGAATCGTTGATTTTTTCCCATTTATTTTGAGAAATTTTTCCAGAAGAATTAGCGAAGTACCACTTTCCATCTATGAAGTTCCAACCGTTCTCAGCCATTACTCCATCTTTATTGAATACATAACCATCAAAGGTTGTATTGCTTAGTCGATTTCCATCTTTGTTAAAGTAGTACCACTTTCCTTGGATTTTTTTCCAGTCGGTAACAGGTTTATTGTGTTCATAAAATCGCCAGTTATTATTTTCTTCTTGCCAACCTTCTTTGATTTTTTCAACTTTTGTTTCTTCAGGCTTCTTCTCTATTTTTTCTTCTTTATCGTCAATTTTAGAAGAATTGTCTGTTTTTTCAAGATTCTCTTTCGATTTTTCTTGGTTTTCGATTTTTGAAGTACTTGAATGAGGAATTGTTACATTTTCTCGCACTGACTCTGCATTATTTTCTTGAGCCTGGACAGTTGCTTGAGTGAATCCTAAAATAGATAGGGCAACTGTACTCGCAAGTATAACTTTTTTCATTTTTATCTCCTTTTGTTTTTTGGATTATTATAATAAAATTTTGCTGATTTCTCAACTATCAAACTGGACTTCTTCTAGTAGATAGTCGATAAAGCGTTCGCCCATCTTAGACAGGCTGGTTTTTTCATGCTGGATATAGACCAGCTCAATGGGGTCATCAATATCCAGTGGGATAGAAACGATATTGTCTCCATTGAGGTTGCTGTTCAAAATTCCTGTTGCAATCGTGTATCCATCCAAACCAATCAAGAGATTAAAGAGGGTAGCACGGTCGCTGACTACGATAGATTTTTTGTGGTATTCCTGCGAGAGAATCTCTTCTGAGAAGTAGAAAGAGTTGTGCGTCCCTTGGTCATAGCTGAGATAAGGGAAGTTTTCTAAATCAGATAGTTTGACCTTGTCTTTTTTTGCTAGAGGGTTGGTCTTGCTGACAAAGATATGCGGTTGCGCTGTGAAGAGATGGTGAGCCAGCAGGTGGTTGTCATCTAGCATTTTGGTTAAAACATCACGGTTGTAGCTGTTAAAAAATAGGACACCGACCTCACTACGGAAGTTCTTGACGTCGTCGATAATCTCCCAAGTCCGAGTTTCACGAAGGAAAAGCTCGTATTTTTCCATATCACTTTTCTTGAGCAGAGAGACAAAGGCATTGACTACAAAGGCATAGTGTTGAGAAGAAACGCTGAAAAGTTCGCGGTGGGCGACAGGATTTTTATAACGTTCCTCCAGAAGCTGGGTCTGCTCGACAACCTGACGGGCATAAGAGAGAAACTCCATCCCATCACGGGTCAAGGTAATACCCTTAGGATTGCGGATAAAGATTTCAATGCCCATTTCATTTTCCAAATCTCTCACAGCGTTGGAAAGACTAGGTTGAGTGATAAAGAGTTGCTTGGCCGCCTCATTCATGGAGCCAGTTTCGACGATTTTGATAATATAATGTAATTGTTGAATTCTCATGTTTTTATTGTACCACACTTGCGTCAGAATCGCCAAAGAAGATAGGAAAATCAGGGGGAGTGTGTGGGTCTCTGTAAAGTAGTTAAGAAGAAACTTCTAAATCATTTAATAAATAAGATTAAAAATTTTACTCGAAAATAAGAAACTTGCACGATTTACTCATTACTTATCCAATACTAGAGTTTATACTAGTTATTGTAAAGATGATCATCCAAAAGAAGGAAGGAGGCAACCTTATGGCTAAAAATACAAATCGTTTAGAAATTGATTCTCTCAGTTTTGAGGTTGAAAACCAAGAACTTTTCGGGAAATCAGGAGCTAGTGGTACATAGCTTTTAAAATGACACTAGCAGGTCTCTGTGGATTGTATTTCACCTATTCCTATGAGTTTACGAGAAATAATGTTCGCTGTTAGATAAAACAAAAGGAAGATTCTAGTGTTTTATTTCAAAACATTGACAACATTTTGATTTGGTGTTATATTTACGGGAGAAATACAAATAAAACAAGATAACTTTGAGATTGATTCTTTGGATTATGCAATTAATAGCCAAGAGTTGAATGGTAAATCTGCTGCTGGGTATGGTACGGCTGTTAGATTAACAGCACAGGGGCACTGTGGTTGGTGGTTTACATATTCTTATGAATGTATTTCGCCAAACGTGCGCTGTGTATAAAACTCTCTATTTTTTGACAGGAGGATAAAATGGAAGGAATTATTGGAACACTAGACTTCTATGCACCTGTACTGGTCTTAGGAGTTGTTGTCATAGGGATTGTTTACTTTATGAAAAAAAGAAACGATCGCAAATAATCAACATCAACCGATACCTGAAAAAGGCATCGGTTTTTTTATTACTTGAATATATTGCACAAAATACTCATGCCAAACATTGAAAGGAACCGTATAATAAGAGAGTAATAAATAAACGGAGGAATGAAATTATGAAACAGCTTATTGTAACAGGATTAACGAAAACATTTGGTCAAGGGGATAATATCGTTCATGCTTTATTAGATGTGAACTTGTCCGTTGAAAAAGGTGAATTTCTGGCAATTATGGGTGCCAGTGGTAGTGGAAAAACAACACTCCTCAACTGTATTTCAACGATTGATAAACCAACGTCAGGTGAGATTCGATTTGAAGATTTTGACATCATCCATGCCAAGGAAAATGAACTAGCTGACTATCGTGCTAAAAACATTTCCTATATTTTCCAAGCCTACAACTTGGTGGAAACCTTGACGGTCTATGAAAATATTGTTCTACCTCTTCAAATTCAGGGGAAAAATATCAAAAAACATCAGGATAAGATTGAGGAAATTTTGGATAAGTTGGCCATCCAAAACTTAAAAGATAAGTTTCCTAATCAGTTATCAGGTGGTCAGCGACAACGCGTGGCAACTGCTAGAGCCTTGATTGATGATTCTAAACTGATTATCGCAGATGAGCCGACAGGAGCCTTGGACTCTGCCAATTCTGAAAAACTGATGGTACTTTTGCAGGAAATCAATAAAAGTTTTGGTATTACCATTTTACTGGTTACGCATGACCCTGCCGCAGCAAAGTACTCTTCACGGATGGTGCTACTTAGAGATGGAAAGATTATGGATGATTTGGAACGTAACAGCTTATCTAATGAACAGTATTTGCAAGAGATTTACAGTCGTACCAGATAGGAGGGTGAGAGTATGTATCCAAAATTGATTTTACGAAATGTATTCCGAAATTTACAGACTTATACCATCTATTTTTTCAGTCTGACATTGATTTATAGCTTGCTCTACGCTTTTAATGCTTTACCAAGCCATCCAGTGATGCAAAGTTTATCAGGGGCAAAGGAAATGTTGACGACGGTGATGAGCCAGTACATGGGCTTGCTTTCCTATCTGATTCTATCGGCGATTGCCTTTCTCATCGTTTACGCCACAAATTTTGTGCTGGGACGGCGCAAGAAAGAGCTGGGACTTTATGCAACGCTGGGAATGAAGAAGAAGCAGATTATCCGTACCCTGTTCTTTGAAACCATGCTGGTCAATATCTTTTCCTTGATTCTAGGTTTCTTGCTTGGATTGATCTTACTGGTCATTCTAGCTAAGATTGCATCTGAATTTTTTATGGCCAATTACTTTGGTAGTATGCTTTTCTTTGATAGCAAGTCTGTTATCTTACTAGTTTATTCCTATTTGGTAACCAGTTTTATTGTTGGTGTCATGGACATTCTTACCTTTAGAAAGAAAAATATCATTGCACTCATTCAAGAAAATGGGGTCAAGAAATCTGTCTTGGCAAAAGGCAAGCCAGTTCTTCAAGCACTTCTCTTTATTCTTTCGACAGCTGTTATCGGTTTTGGTGCTCTCTATTTTTCAGACTATCACCATCTATCATTCTTGAAAAGCTGGGGTATCTTGCTGGTATCTGTCTTCGTGATTTTTGTGATTTTGTTTTACAATACTTTAAGCCATTTTGTCTTGATTTCCCTTAGAAAACTGCCTCAAACTTACTATAACAAACTAAACACTTTTAAAATCCGTCAATTTTCAAAACAAGCTGATAGTAATTCGGTCACGTTGGCTGTCTTATCCTTGACCTTGACACTGGCTCTCAGCTTACTCGTTTTTAGTGGTAGTGCCTATACGACTATGAACCGAGAGCTGAACAAATACTCACCTTATGATGTAACTGTCAATCTCTACCGTGGTAAAGAGTTTCAATTTTCTCAGGAATCTGTCAAAGACAGATTGAAAGCCGATGGCTTTGACTTTAACCTCATCAAAGAGGAGTACAGCTGCCCTATCTATTCTAGTGATTTAACTTATAAAGATTTGATTGATACTAGCAATCTCTGGGATCATGATAAGAAACTTCCTGAATCAAAAGTACCGATTTTAGGAATTTCTGCCTACAATCATCTCCGCAAACTGCAAGGGAAAAAAGCGGTTGACTTGTCAGAAGACCAATTTCTAGTCAATGCCAATTATAAAGGAACTGCCAAGCAGATCCAGGACTTTCTATCAACGACCAAAACCTTCATGATTAACGGTCGTTCTCTCAACCTTGCCTCTTCAAAGCCACTTGAAACAGTTTACTTTTTATCTTCAGTAACTACAAATGACTCAGGAACCTTGATTGTACCAGATAAGGTAGTAGTTGGATTGACGGAAGACCACACGACCTATGTTGCCAATTTCAAGGAAAATATAGACAAACGGGAAGTAGAAACATTCTTGAGTCAGTGGATTGAAAAATACTACTTCACTCGTGATGGAGAAGAGTTGAATTCGTTCGTCTATCAAACGAAAGGAAGAATTTTTGAGATTTATCTTGGATTTATGGGCGTCATTGTCTTTGTCATGATTTTTGTCAGTGTTATTTTTATCATTATTTCCCTCAGTATCTTGTCCCTTCAAACTTCTACAAGCGCTTTGGATAGTGTCAATGATTATCAAATCTTATACCTTCTTGGGAACAAGAGAAAGCAAAATCGCTTTATTCTTTTGCAACAGATTCTAAGTTATTTCTTGGTTCCGCTGGTCATCGCAGGTCCGCTAGCATTTGCCTTGAGTACCGCTCTTTTGGGCTATTTTGAGAATTTCGCTAATACCAGCATTTCTATAGATATCACCTATCTGGGAGTAGCGGTCTTACTCTTTGTCCTTTACCTGCTAGTGACTTACAGAGTAAGTTGGGAAATTATTGAAAATTAAGTCAAATACCAGAGTTGCCTATCCGACAATTCTGGTATTGTGTTATAATGATATTAAAGTAGTTCAGGAAGTGGATACATATGAAACAGTTTGTCAAATCGCTCTCGAAAAACTCACTTTTATTGTGGTGGTTGACGATTTTTAATCATCTAGCTTTAATGATTTATATTTATTATAGGATTCCTCTGGACTTTTCGACAGATTTTTCCTTGCAGATGGTTTTATTGCTGATTATTGCTTTAATTGCATTTAGTTATATTTGTAATATTGTGACCTTTCGGTATAGTGAGTTGAAACTCTGGTTGCTCCTGATGATGTTTCTCATTAGCTGGCAATCCATATTTAATCAAGGAGTTGCGAGCACCCTGTTGCACTTTTTTGATATTCTTCATCCGCTCAACTCTTTTTTATTGGTGTATAGTTCTCTGTCTATTATCTTTCTGGGAGAGAAAATAGGAGAAGAACTGTTGAGTGTGTCCTTTGTGTTGACACTAATCACCATTAGTTCGTATCTGTTAAGTCCTTCAATTTTTCTATTTCTGTCCTTGTTTGCGTCTTTCTTTTTAAATCTTGTTCCCTTGATTTTACTGATTTTATATCATAAAGAGTTGAAAAGTAGACTCAAGTATCAGAGACGAAATTTGTGGATATTAGCTTTAATATTGCCTCTTTCTTATTTCTTTTTGTATATCAATACGAGGGGCGCAGGAGTGATGAACCTAGTCTGGTATCTTGAGATTATTGGAATACTTGCTTTTTTGCATCTCAAAACAATTATTAACTCTCTTCAGAAAAAGGTAGTAGAGTTGAAGTTGTCCTATATAAAAGCTTTTTCACGCTTGTTTTTACTGATTATGTTTTTGTTAGTAGGCATTTTCATCATCTTTCATTTAGACTTAAACACGAGCTTTTTGGTCTTGAATATCATGTTACTATTGTTCGGGATTTGTTCGGAAGAATTGATTCGCCTTTTTCGTTCTGCTGAAATGCTAGATGCTAGGGATTATGTAAAAGTTCTCTTTTTAAAGCGTAATCGTATGGTGAAAAGTCTGCTGGCAAATGAAGACACAGAACAACAGTTCTCCGAATTTCTTCACAATGAAATCCTGCAAAATGTGATGGCGATAAAAAATTTCAATAAATATAGTAGCAATCAAGCTTTTGGTGAACAGATCAATCTGGTGACAGAGGAGTTGGTTCAGCGGATTCGTGAGCGGATGGATTATTATCAGCCAATGGTAGAAACAGACGAGCAGTTAGACATCCAGTATCAAGGGCTGATTAATCGGATTGTCAAGCGCTATCACGCAGAAAATGAAGTCGTCACACAGTTTCCTGCTCACTTTAGGCTTTTATCTCCTTACGATAAAATTGCCTATCGTCTGGTTGAGGAGTTGGCGACCAATGCCGTTAAGCACGCTAGTGGTGGAACGATTTCTTTGAAGATTAATGTGCATGATGACACTATTTTTATCATTTCTGAAAATGACTGCCTTCAAACAGAAAAATCCTTAGGTTATGGCTTGAAAAATATGTCTAATAAAATTAGTGTTTTAGGTGGTCAAATGCAGATTTTTGAAAATAATAAGAGATTTCGTGTAGAAATTACTCTCCCGATTGATAAGGAGTTGTGTTATGAAAATTTTGTTAATTGATGATCATAAATTATTTAGCCAAAGTATCAAGATGATTTTAGAGTTATCGGAAAACATTAAAAAGGTCCAGTTAGTAGATAATTTTTCGACTATTTCGGAGATTGCTTTTAATGACTACGACATTATTTTGATTGATATCAACCTGACGAGTCTGTATCAAGATGATGGGCTGACCTTGGCACAAGAGATTATCGACAATGGTTGTTCTAGTAAGGTTGTGATTTTGACAGGTTACAGTAAAAAAATGTATGAACACCGAGCTAAAGTTATGGGGGCTTATGGCTTTCTGGACAAAAGTATGGACCCAGATGAGTTGGTGAAAAAACTGGAAAAGATTTATCTAGGTGGTAAGGTCTTTTCAGATGAAGTGATGGTAGAGGTGTTAACACCACGAGAAATCGAGATACTAGAACTGGTTAGAAATGGCTTGACCATTGATGATGTCTGTGACAAGGTCTATGTGAGTAAACGTACAGTTTCCAATCACTTGGCCAATATCTTTTCAAAATTGGGAGTGGCTAACAGGCAGGAGGCGATTCATATCGCTGAGCAGTTGGGCTATTTTCCACCAGATTAAAAAGTTGCAGAAGATGCAGCTTTTTTAATTTCTGCGATACTTCTTGTGTGGTCTCTTCTTGAAAAAAACACAAAATTTTGCTAGAATGAGTCTTATGAAAACATTCTATGATGTGCAGCAATTCCTCAAACGATTTGGTATTATTGTTTATATGGGAAAACGCTTATATGATATTGAACTGATGAAGTTGGAACTCTCTCGGATTTACGATGCAGGGTTGATGGATAAACTAGACTATCTAGAAGCAGAAGCGGTTCTACGCAGAGAGCACAAGGTAGAATTGGATTATATTGAGAAAAATGGAGAAAAGAACTAATGGTTACTTGGATTTTGTGGGCACTTATACTAGCAATGTTGGCGTGGATGGGTTTTAACTATCTTCGTATTCGCCGTGCGGCTAAAATTGTAGACAATGAGGAGTTTGAAGCCTTGATTCGTACGGGTCAATTGATTGATTTGCGTGATCCAGCAGAATTCCACAGAAAACATATTCTTGGGGCTCGCAATATTCCTTCAAGTCAGTTGAAAACTAGTCTTGCAGCCCTTCGTAAAGACAAACCTGTCCTTCTTTACGAAAACCAACGCGCGCAACGTGTGACAAATGCAGCCCTTTACTTGAAAAAACAAGGTTTTTCTGAGATTTATATCCTTTCTTATGGATTGGATTCTTGGAAAGGGAAAGTGAAGACTAGCTAACATTCTGTAAAAATCTGTCGAATGATAGATAAAGCTAGCATTTTATGGTATCATCATTTATATTAATTTTAAGGAGATTTTATAATATGAATTCACAAGAAAAGAAAAAACCTTCACTTATTTTAGGTATCTTATCTATCGTCCTTGGTTTGCTTTCTCCAATAGTGGGTCTGATTTTGGGTATCATAGGATTGGTCTTGGCTATTTCATACCAAAAAGAGTCACAATTAGACTATAAAATAGAAAAGATTCTTAATATCTTAGGAATTGTGATTTCTGTAGTTAACTGGATTGTAGCCGTCGCAGTAGTTTTTAGATAAACAATAAAAAAAGCTTTAATTTTAAAGCTTTTTTGTTTTATCGACTCATCTCTAAATAGTTTTTAATGATTTGTAACTCTTTTTGGTTCAAAGGGCGGTAGTTACCTTCTGCTAAATCTGGGTTCAATGTGAAGTCCCCAAATTGGATTCTCTTGAGGCTAGTCACTTTGACACCAACCGAGAGGAACATTTTTTTTACCTGATGAAATTTCCCCTCTGAAATGGTAATAGAGGCTTGACTGAAGGAAGGACTTGCAGATAGAATCTCTAGTCTTGCGGGTTTACAGACAGTACCATCTAAAAAGACAATTCCCTTTTGAAAGGCTTGGATATGGTCAGGTGTCAGAAGTCCATTAACCTCAACTCGATAAGTCTTATCGACATGATACTGAGGATGGAGGAGCTGAAAGCCCAAGGGTCCGTTATCGGTCACGAGGAGGAGTCCTGTCGTATCTCGGTCCAGTCGGCCGACGGCATAGAGCTTGTCAGACTGGATGTCAGGCGAAAGGAGGTCCATGACGGTTGGAAGTTTCTTGTCTTTGTTGGCTGTAACGACACCAGCAGGTTTATGAAGCATAAGATAGGTGTGCTCATAGCCTCGAATGATTTGGTCTTGAAAAAGGAGTTTTTGTAGTCCTGTATCGATATTTTGGGCTAGGGAGCGGGCTGGGCAACCATCGACGAGAATTTCACCTTTGAGGAGTGCTTGCTTCATGGCCTTTCGGCTAACTTTTTCTTGGGCTAATAAATTATCTAAACGCATACTGTGCCTATCTTATCATAAGTCGCTTGCTTTGAAAAGGCTTGACGTGAAAAGAAAAGCGGAGTGAAAACATTTACACTTGCTTGAATTATGTTATTTACTTGAAATTATGGTATAATCGTTCAGTTAGAAAATAAATTTTGAATATTATAGAGGAAATCATGACAAAATTAAGAGAAGATATCCGTAACATTGCGATTATCGCCCACGTTGACCACGGTAAAACAACCCTCGTTGACGAATTATTGAAACAATCAGAAACGCTTGATGCACGTACTGAATTGGCAGAGCGTGCTATGGACTCAAACGATATCGAAAAAGAGCGTGGAATTACCATCCTTGCTAAAAATACAGCCGTTGCCTATAACGGAACTCGTATCAATATCATGGACACACCAGGACACGCGGACTTCGGTGGAGAAGTTGAGCGTATCATGAAAATGGTTGACGGTGTTGTCTTGGTCGTAGATGCTTACGAAGGAACAATGCCACAAACTCGTTTCGTATTGAAAAAAGCCTTGGAACAAGACCTTGTCCCAATCGTGGTTGTTAACAAAATCGATAAGCCATCAGCTCGTCCAGCAGAAGTAGTGGACGAAGTCTTGGAACTTTTCATCGAGCTTGGTGCAGATGATGACCAGCTTGACTTCCCAGTGGTGTATGCTTCAGCGATCAACGGAACTTCTTCATTGTCAGATGATCCAGCTGACCAAGAAGCGACTATGGCACCAATCTTTGACACAATTATCGACCATATCCCAGCTCCAGTAGATAACTCAGATGAGCCTTTACAGTTCCAAGTGTCACTTTTGGACTACAATGACTTCGTTGGACGTATCGGTATCGGTCGTGTCTTCCGTGGTACTGTTAAGGTTGGGGACCAAGTTACCCTTTCTAAACTTGACGGCACAACTAAAAACTTCCGTGTTACAAAACTCTTTGGTTTCTTTGGTTTGGAACGTCGTGAAATCCAAGAAGCCAAAGCAGGTGACTTGATTGCCGTTTCTGGTATGGAAGACATCTTTGTCGGTGAAACCATTACTCCGACAGACGCAGTTGAAGCTCTTCCAATCCTACACATCGATGAGCCAACTCTTCAAATGACTTTCTTGGTTAACAACTCACCATTTGCTGGTAAAGAAGGTAAATGGGTAACTTCTCGTAAGGTGGAAGAACGCTTACAGGCAGAATTGCAAACAGACGTTTCCCTTCGTGTTGATCCAACTGATTCACCAGATAAATGGACTGTTTCAGGACGTGGAGAATTGCACTTGTCAATTCTTATCGAAACAATGCGTCGTGAGGGATATGAACTTCAAGTATCTCGTCCAGAAGTTATTGTAAAAGAAATCGACGGTGTTAAATGTGAACCATTTGAACGTGTTCAAATCGACACTCCAGAAGAATACCAAGGGTCTGTTATCCAAAGCCTTTCTGAACGTAAGGGTGAAATGTTGGATATGATTTCAACTGGTAATGGTCAAACTCGTTTGGTCTTCCTTGTTCCAGCGCGTGGTTTGATTGGATACTCAACTGAGTTCTTGTCAATGACTCGTGGTTACGGTATCATGAACCATACCTTCGATCAATACTTGCCATTGATTCCAGGTGAAATTGGTGGTCGTCACCGTGGTGCTCTTGTTTCTATCGATGCTGGTAAGGCTACAACATACTCAATCATGTCTATCGAAGAACGTGGTACGATCTTTGTCAACCCAGGTACTGAAGTTTACGAAGGAATGATTATCGGTGAAAACTCTCGTGAAAATGACTTGACAGTTAACATCACTAAGGCAAAACAAATGACCAACGTCCGTTCAGCTACTAAGGACCAAACAGCTGTTATTAAGACTCCTCGTATCTTGACACTTGAAGAGTCTCTTGAGTTCTTGAACGACGATGAGTACATGGAAGTAACGCCTGAGTCTATCCGTTTGCGTAAACAAATCCTTAACAAGGCAGAGCGTGAGAAAGCTAACAAGAAGAAAAAATCAGCTGAATAAGAGCTAGAAAGAGATAAAGATGGTTTATTTAATCATAGGACTCCTCTTATTACTACTCTATGTATTTGCGACACCAGAAAGCATTAAAGGGACAGTCAATATCGTCCTTGTCGTCTTTGCTTTCGTAGCACTTTTGATTTTGCTCATGTTGTCAGTTCTGCAAATCTTTCAGCTACCGACAGAATTCTTTATTGCAATCGCCATGCTCTTCCTAGCATACTTTAGCTTGCGAGATATTACCCTCATGTCGGTCAATAAAAGTAAAAGAAGATAAAAAGAGAGTTTCGGCTCTCTTTTTTGCTAGGAATTTTACAGTAGTTCGAATTGCTTTTTAGTTAATATCATCTCTTTTGCTTGGATAGTATGAATGGTAAAAACTGATATTAAATTCTTTTCCGACATCTATTTCTAAGGAAACTGTAAAATTCTATTACTAATGATATCTTGGTAAAATATGTTGATAGATTATATAGAAAGTGATATACTTAAGTTATAAGAAATCGCTTTCAAAATAAGGAAGGATTAAATTTGTTGTCTTGGTTCTCAGGGTGTAATGGATTAAACTAGGAAAATAATTCTAAGAATTTATAAAACATAAAATCTTTGTTCTATAGGGTTATTCTCTTATACAAGGAGTCTACTATGAAGAAACTATTCATATTATTATCAACTTTTTTTCTCAGCTTCTTCCTTGCTTGGATTATTGTCTTACGTGCGCCACAATATTTATTTGCAAGCTATGATTCCGTTTCCTTACTTCGTGTCAAAAAAGATACTCAGGAACCGACGCGTGAGGTATTTGAACAGGAATTGGAGAATTTTGCAAACTCAGAACAGAGTTTAATAGCTAGAAGAATCGTAGAGCCGAGTAAGGATGGGACGACTCACTTTACTTATGCAACTTATGGTCAGGGAACTTTACCAAAAGAATTCCAAGAAGCTAGCCAAGAAAGTCGTAAACGTAGTGATCCGCTAAATAGTTATCTCCTTTTGTCAGGCTCCTTGACGAAAGAAAAGCTAGCCGATAAATTAGGAGATCTGGGTTATAAAGCAATTCCTGACCGAAAGACACCGCCCTATTCTCTTGCTTTTAGAATGTTACTAATTCCCCTTATTTTAATTAGTTTAGCAATATTTGGCTTATCTTTCTTTGCTTTAGTGATTATCACTCGGATTAAGGAAATGAGAGCTGCAGGTATAAAACTCTTTTCTGGTCAGACTCTCTTATCCATCATGGGGCATTCTTTATCTACTGATATCAAATGGCTCCTTCTATCAGCCCTCCTTTCCTTCCTAGGTGGGGGAGTCGTTCTTTTTAGTCAAGGTTTGTTTTATCCTGTCTTGTTAGCCACCTATGGTTTTGGGATTAGTTTCTATCTGTTGTTTTTATTGGGTATTTCAATTTTACTAATGCTCCTTTATCTAATGAGTTTGAGTTACAAAGCATTAGTTCCCGTTATTAAGGGGAGATTACCCCTTAAACGCTTGATGGCTTTAACCCTATTGTGTCAGTTAGTTGCTGTCTTTACAGTAGGCTACGCTGTTAAGACAGGTTTGACGTCTTACCAACGATTGAAAGAACTTGAAATTTCAAAACAAGCATGGCAGGATAGAGCAGATTATTATCAAATTTCTTTTGGTTTAGGTGATAGAGGAAAAGATACAGAAAATCAGAATAAGTGGTATGCCTTTGCCAAGGAAGCAATCGAAGAAGAACAGGCTCTATTTGTAAAAGATAATCTCATTCATTTTGCAAATCCACAAGGAAAAAATGAACAAGGAAAAAATGAACAAGGAGAGACACTGGATACCTATAGTCCAGATGCTAATACGCTCTATGTTAGTCCCAGTTATTTGGACAAGGAAAATGTTACTGTAAATGATGATACTAGACAGAAACTAGCCCATCTTCAAAAAGGTGAATTTGGACTCTTATTACCAGAATCTCTTCGTTCACAGGAAGCAGAACTTAAGAAAGCTTTTGAAGAAAGATTGAGTTATTATGGAAAATCTGGTGAGGAGGCAAGTGCTCCTTTAGAGTATGAAATGAGAGCGATTGTTAGTTATCTTCCAACTGGAGAAAAGCGGTTTGTTTATAATAACGGTGAGAATCCCGTATCCACTCAGTATTTGACTGATCCGATTTTAGTTGTATTTACTCCAACATCTATAGGTGATAGTATCATTTCCAAATCTAGTTGGTCTATCAATGCTGGTAAGAATATCTTTGTCAAAGGATATGAAGATGGGATTAAACTCTTGAAAAATGCAGGAATTTATGAGCAAGTATCCTATCTTAAAGAAGGAAGAAGTGTTTATCTAACTCGTTATAATGAAGTTCAAACTGAAACAGCAACTTTAATCCTAGGAGCTATTGTTGGAATAGCTAGTTCCTTGTTACTCTTTTATTCTGTCAATCTTCTATATTTCGAGCAATTCCGTCGAGATATCTTGATTAAACGAATTTCAGGTTTACGATTTTTTGAAACACATGCTCAGTATATGGTTAGTCAATTTGCCAGTTTTGTATTTGGTGCTAGTCTCTTTATTTTAAGCAGTCGAGACTTGGTGATTGGCTTGCTCACTTTATTAGTCTTTCTAGCTAGTGCAGTTTTGACGCTTTACCGTCAAGCTCATAAAGAATCTCGTGTTTCTATGACAATTATGAAAGGAAAATAGGATGATTGAACTAAAGAATATATCTAAAAAATTTGGAAGCCGTCAGCTATTTTCAGATACGAATCTTCATTTTGAAGGTGGGAAAATTTATGCCTTAATTGGGACAAGTGGCTGTGGTAAGACAACACTCTTGAATATGATTGGGCGATTAGAGCCATATGATAAAGGGCAAATCATCTATGATGGCACCTCTCTTAAAGACATTAAACCCTCTGTTTTCTTTAGAGATTACTTGGGATATTTATTTCAAGATTTTGGCTTAATTGAAAGCCAAACCGTCAAAGAGAACCTCAATCTGGGTTTAGTTGGTAAAAAGTTGAAAGAAAAAGAGAAAATCTCTTTGATGAAACAAGCTCTAAATCGTGTAAACCTCTCTTATTTGGATTTGAAGCAACCTATATTTGAATTATCAGGAGGAGAAGCACAACGTGTTGCACTAGCGAAGATAATTTTAAAGGATCCACCTTTGATTCTTGCAGATGAACCAACCGCTTCGCTAGACCCCAAAAACTCTGAGGAATTACTCTCTATCCTAGAATCTTTAAAAAATCCGAATCGAACCATTATTATTGCGACCCACAATCCTCTGATTTGGGAGCAAGTGGACCAAGTTATTCGAGTTACTGATTTATCACATAGATGATATGGCAAGGTTCAGTTAGAAGAAAGAGTCACAAACACACTTTGTGGCTTTTTTATTTCCATAAAAATGGTAAAATAGTAAGAGTAGAAATGGAGTTCGAGACATGAAAGTAATAGATCAATTTAAAAATAAGAAAGTCCTTGTTTTAGGTTTGGCCAAGTCTGGTGAATCTGCAGCTCGTTTGTTGGATAAGCTGGGTGCCATTGTGACAGTAAATGACGGGAAACCATTCGAGGACAATCCAGCTGCCCAAAGTTTGTTGGAAGAAGGGATCAAGGTCATCACAGGCGGTCATCCTTTGGAACTCTTGGATGAAGAGTTTGCCCTTATGGTGAAAAATCCAGGCATCCCTTACAGCAATCCCATGATTGAAAAGGCTTTGGCAAAGGGAATTCCAGTCTTGACTGAGGTGGAATTGGCTTACTTGATTTCAGAAGCGCCAATTATCGGTATCACAGGTTCGAACGGTAAAACAACCACAACGACCATGATTGGGGAAGTTTTGACTGCTGCTGGTCAACATGGTCTTTTATCAGGGAATATCGGCTATCCAGCTAGTCAAGTGGCTCAAACTGCGTCAGACAAGGACACTCTTGTTATGGAACTTTCTTCTTTCCAACTCATGGGCGTTCAAGAATTTCATCCTGAGATTGCAGTTATTACCAACCTCATGCCAACTCATATCGATTATCATGGTTCTTTTGAGGAATATGTAGCAGCCAAGTGGAATATCCAGAACAAGATGACAGTGGATGATTTCCTTGTCTTGAACTTTAACCAAGACTTGGCAAAAGAATTGGCAAGAAAAACACAAGCTACAGTTGTACCATTTTCAACACTTGAAAAGGTTGATGGAGCTTATCTGGAAGATGGTCAACTCTACTTCCGTGGGGAAGTTGTCATGGCAGCGAATGAAATCGGAGTTCCAGGTAGCCACAATGTGGAAAATGCCCTTGCGACGATTGCTGTAGCCAAGCTTCGTGGTGTTGATAACCAAACCATCAAAGAAACTCTTTCAGCCTTTGGTGGTGTCAAACACCGTCTCCAATTTGTGGATGAAATCAAGGGTGTCAAATTCTATAATGATAGCAAGTCAACCAATATCTTGGCTACTCAAAAAGCCTTGTCAGGATTTGACAACAGCAAGGTCATTTTGATTGCAGGTGGTTTGGACCGTGGTAATGAGTTTGACGAACTGGTGCCAGACATTACTGGACTTAAAAAGATGGTCGTCCTGGGTCAGTCTGCCGAACGTGTCAAACGGGCAGCAGACAAGGCTGGTGTGGCATATGTGGATGCGACTGGTATTGCAGATGCGACCCGCAAAGCCTATGAACTTGCGACTCCAGGAGATGTAGTCCTTCTCAGTCCTGCAAATGCCAGCTGGGATATGTATGCTAACTTTGAAGTACGTGGCGACCTCTTTATCGACACAGTAGCGGAGTTAAAGGAATAATATGAAAAAAATTGTCTTTACAGGTGGGGGGACGGTTGGACACGTGACCCTCAACCTTTTGTTAATGCCCAAGTTCATCGAAGATGGCTGGGAAGTCCACTATATCGGGGACAAGCGTGGTATCGAACACCAAGAAATCCTCAAGTCGGGTCTAGATGTCACCTTCCATTCCATTGCGACTGGAAAATTGCGTCGTTATTTCTCTTGGCAAAATATGCTGGACGTCTTTAAAGTTGGCTGGGGAATTGTCCAATCTCTCTTTATCATGTTGCGACTTCGTCCACAGGCCCTTTTTTCAAAGGGAGGCTTTGTCTCAGTACCGCCTGTTATCGCTGCGCGTGTGTCAGGAGTGCCAGTCTTTATTCACGAATCTGACCTATCTATGGGCTTGGCCAATAAAATCGCCTATAAATTTGCAACGAAGATGTATTCAACCTTTGAGCAAGCTTCAAGTTTGTCTAAGGTCGAGCATGTGGGAGCGGTGACCAAGGTTTCAGATCAAAAAAATCCAGAACCAGATGAATTGGTAGATATTCAAACCCACTTTAATCCTAAATTGCCAACTGTATTGTTTGTCGGTGGTTCTGCAGGCGCTCGTGTCTTTAACCAATTGGTGACAGACCATAAGAAAGAGCTGACAGAACGCTACAATATTATCAATCTAACTGGAGATTCTAGCCTGAACGAGTTGAGTCAAAATCTCTTTCGTGTTGACTATGTGACCAATCTCTATCAACCCTTGATGGAATTGGCTGATATTGCTGTGACACGTGGTGGTGCCAATACGATTTTTGAGCTCTTGGCCATGGCAAAACTACATGTTATTGTGCCACTTGGTCGTGAAGCAAGTCGTGGTGACCAGATTGAAAATGCAGCTTACTTTGTAAAAAAAGGCTATGCAGAAGAGCTTCAAGAAAGCGATTTGACCTTGGACAGTTTAGAAGAGAAGCTTTCTCACTTACTAAGTCACAAGGAAGACTATCAAGCGAAGATGAAGGCTTCCAAGGAATTGAAATCTCTAGCAGATTTTTATGAATTATTGAAAAAAGATTTATCATAAGGAAAGTAAATGTCAAAAGATAAGAAAAATGAGGGCAAAGAAATCCTCGAAGAATTTAAAGAGTTATCAGAATGGCAGAAACGAAACCAAGAATATCTAAAAAAGAAGGCTGAAGAAGAGGCAGCCCTAGCTGAGGAGAAGGAAAAAGAAAGACAAGCTCGAATGGCTTCGAAATCTGAAAAGTCAGATGAAACTGAGGAGCAAGAGAGTGAATCTGAACCAAAAGACCCAGAATCAGCTAAAGAAGAGTCTGAAGAAAAAGTAGAAAAATCAGAAGACGTCAAAAAAGAAGTAGCCAAAGAAGAACCAAAATCCAAAGAACCAAAGAAACAGAATAAACAGGCTAAAAAAGTAGAGAAAAAGCCTGTAAAGGAAAAACCGGCTAAACCGAAAATTCCAGGAGTTCATATCTGGCGGGCTATCTCGATTTTGTTTCTCAGTTTGCTTTTATTAGTTGCCTCTGCCTACTTGCTCAGTCCTTATGCGACCATGAAGGATATTCGTGTTGAGGGAACGGTGCAAACTACAGCTGATGATATTCGACAGGCTTCAGGCATTCAGGATTCGGATTATACGATTAACCTTCTGCTAGATAAGACAAAATATGAAGAGCAGATTAAGTCTAATTATTGGGTTGAATCAGCTCAACTTGTTTATCAATTTCCAACCAAGTTTACTATCAAGGTTAAGGAATACGATATTGTGGCCTACTATGTTTCTGGAGAAAGCCATTATCCAATTCTTTCAAGCGGTCAGCTTGAGACCAGTGCGGTGAGTTTGGTGAGTCTGCCAGAAACTTATATCTCAGTTCTCTTTAATGACAGCGAACAAATCAAAGCCTTTACGTCAGAACTTGCTCAAATTAGTCCAGAACTCAAGGCGGCTATCCAGAAGGTGGAACTAGCCCCAAGCAAGGTCACATCAGATTTAATTCGATTGACCATGAATGATTCGGACGAGGTCTTGGTTCCTCTATCTGAAATGAGTAAGAAACTGCCATATTACAGTAAGATTAAGCCACAATTGTCAGAACCGAGTGTGATTGACATGGAAGCTGGAATTTACAGCTACACTGTGGCGGATAAATTAATCATGGAGGCTGAGGAAAAAGCCAAACAAGAGGCCAAGGAAGCTGAGAAGAAACAGAAAGAGGAAGAGAAGAAAAGGCTGGAAGAACAGCAGAATAAACTGGAAGAAGAGAAGAAAAAATTGGAGGAAGAGAGCAATCGAAACCAAACAAGTCAGCGTTCATCGCGTCGCTAGGTTTACCTTTTCTCCTAGAGCTCTTTAGTTGCCATGTTTTTACTTGACAAGTGTTAGTAGAAATAATAG
Organism: Streptococcus mitis; assembly: GCF_002096925.1. Lineage (GTDB taxonomy): Bacteria > Bacillota > Bacilli > Lactobacillales > Streptococcaceae > Streptococcus > Streptococcus mitis_AF. The sequence goes on from NZ_NCVN01000007.1 coordinate 20,277, forward strand.
AATAGTAAAAAACCTTTAAAGCAGTCCAGAGAGGCAGCTAAGGTTAGACGGTGAAAGGGTGGAGACTACCCATTTTTCGTGGAACCTTGCTGTTGGCAGGTTCCTTTTTTCGTGGCTTCTTGTGGCCAGACTCTCTCACTAGCAAAGGTAAAAGGAGAAACCTATGCGAGAACATCGTCCAGTCATTGCTCTTGATTTTCCTAGTTTTGAGGCAGTCAAGGAATTCTTAGCTCTTTTTCCAGCAGAAGAAAGCCTTTATCTCAAGGTAGGGATGGAGCTCTATTACGCAACAGGGCCTGAGATTGTGTCCTACTTAAAAGATCAGGGTCATAGTGTCTTTTTGGATCTCAAGCTGCATGATATTCCTAATACAGTTAAATCAGCCATGAAGGTCTTGTCTCAGCTTGGTGTGGATATGGCCAATGTTCATGCGGCTGGTGGTGTAGAGATGATGAAGGCTGCGCGTGAAGGTCTTGGAAACCAAGCGAAGTTGATTGCTGTAACACAGCTGACCTCAACATCAGAAGCTCAGATGCAGGAGTTTCAAAATATCCAAACCAGCCTGCAAGAGTCCGTGATTCACTATGCCAAGAAGACAGCTGAAGCAGGCTTGGATGGTGTCGTTTGCTCAGCTCAGGAAGTTCAACTCATCAAGCAGGCCACCAATCCAGATTTTATCTGTCTGACACCAGGGATTCGCCCTCAGGGAGCTGCAGTTGGAGACCAAAAACGTGTGATGACACCTGCTGATGCCTATCAAATCGGTAGTGACTATATCGTAGTGGGACGTCCCATTACCCAAGCTGAAGATCCTGTTGCAGCTTATCATGCCATCAAGGATGAATGGACACAGGACTGGAATTAAAAAATAGATTATAAAAATAAAAGGAGAAGATCATGACACTTGCTAAAGATATCGCTAGCCACCTCTTGAAAATTCAAGCAGTTTACCTCAAACCAGAGGAGCCTTTCACTTGGGCATCTGGTATCAAGTCACCCATTTACACGGATAACCGTGTGACCCTTGCCTATCCAGAGACTCGTACCCTCATTGAAAATGGTTTTGTGGATGCTATCAAAGAAGCCTTTCCTGAGGTAGAAGTGATTGCAGGAACTGCGACAGCAGGTATTCCACACGGAGCTATTATTGCTGATAAGATGAATCTACCTTTTGCCTATATCCGTAGCAAACCAAAAGACCACGGAGCTGGTAATCAAATCGAAGGTCGCGTAGCTCAAGGTCAAAAAATGGTAGTGGTTGAAGACCTCATTTCAACTGGTGGTTCTGTGCTCGAAGCAGTAGCAGCAGCTAAGCGAGAAGGAGCTGACGTTCTTGGTGTTGTAGCGATTTTCAGCTACCAATTGCCAAAAGCAGATAAGAACTTCTCAGATGCAGGTGTCAAACTTGTGACGCTTTCTAACTACAGTGAATTGATTCATCTAGCCCAAGAAGAAGGTTACATCACGCCAGAAGGCCTCGATCTTCTAAAACGCTTTAAAGAAGACCAAGAAAATTGGCAAGAAGGTTAGGTCAGTAAGATAAATAGAGACGAGTCTGGGACAAAAATCTAACTTAAACATAAAAAACGAACAAAAATGAGTTATCTAACAATTGGAATTCTGTTTTGTTCGTTTTTTTGTATAATCTATCGATTTTTAAAATTTATAATAAAGAATTTCTAAAATTAAAATCTTTTTGTCCCGGACTCTTTTAACCATTTTATTTAAAATATGACAATATTTTAAATAAAATAATTGACAGCGCTTTCTTTTGCTGATATAATGAAAATATAATATGTATCAAATTGATCAATCAACTATCTTGTTTATCACTTTTTAGGAGGACGATGTCATGAAAAGAAGAAAAATATATTCCCTTTTTTGCGTAGTTACAATTGCAGCTAGTTTGTTTCTCCCTACAGTCTTAGCTAGACAGGTTGGAGATTATGATTTAACGTTGCCGCGTTTTCATTCGGATACAACTAGTGCGCTTGAGAAAGAAAACGCCTCTGCTGGAATTAATAATAATTACAGCACTGGTGGCGGTAAAACGTTAAATACCTCTATTCGTAGCGCCTATAGTGGGGCAGATATCACTACAGTATATCAATTGAGTTCTGGCTCTAGGATTGTCATGTACTATAATGGAGGTGGTGATAATTATATTGGTTCTGATACTAGATTAGCTATGGCGCCACAGTTTGGAAATCATGTAAGAATTCATACTTCAGGTTCTTGGAGTCCAGATTCTTATTAACTTACTTGTCAGAGTAAGCCTTAAAGATGGTTGATTGTGGGTGTAGCATGAAAAAAGAATGCTACACCCTATTCTTATTATAAGGAGGAGTTGGGATGGAATTTTTTATTTGTAATCTTGTACGAGTCGTTAAATCACCTCGGTTTTATATGTCTTTATTTTTGACCCTTCTTTGCATGAGTTTAGGAATTTTCCTTGCTTTCAATGGTATTTATAAAATTGAAGGTTTATCGATTTTTTTTGCCGCTTCTTCTATTAGAGGATTTTCACCGATTAGCCTAGTAGCTGCACTTATCTGTACACTGCCCTATTCTAGTCAGATAATAGAGGATGCTGAGAGTCATTTTCTAACAGCACAATTGTGTCGAATTTCTAAAAAGAAGTATCTGGCTATTGTGGGTAGTACTGTAATTATTTCTTCTTTTCTAGTCTTTTTTCTCCCCTATTTATTATTATTAGGAATTAATCTTTTAGTGACTCCTTATCAGGAAATTTATATTGGAGACTATAGTGGTGCCTTAAAAGAATTATTTGATTCTAATCAGTTTCTCTATAGTCTTGTAACGACTCTCTGGTATGGAGTTTGGGGCGCTGTGTTCTCTATTTTTGGACTAGCTAGTGCTTTGCTAGTGAAGAAAAAATTAGGAGCTATTTTCATCCCAGTTGCCTATATGATGGTTGGGGGTATTTTTTGGGGTATTTTAGAGCTATCTTACTTAGAACCTGTGACAACATTAGCTTTGGGATATCAGAAAGATATCAGTCTTTCCTTAGTTAGTGGGCATCTTGCTTTTATTTTATTTGTTAGTTGTTTGGTTGTTTATGGTACATTTTTTCTACATTCAGAGGACTACGTATAATGAAACAATTTGTTCAATTTTACAAAAAAGATTTTTTATCAGTATTGGTTTATTTTATATTACTGCTATCCTGTATTTTATCTAGTACAGTATATTTACTGCGATGTCGCCAATATTCAATCCATCCAAATGTATTAGAATGGCTCTTAGTCTTACTTCAAGATATTACGACTGGAGTATATTGCTTTCCGTTCACATATATATTATTCTTTTTTCATTTGATGAATAACTATTTTAATAGGTTGGAGTGCCGCATTCGTCTGAAATCAATTAAGCACTTTACCAGTTTTAGTTTCAAATTAGCAGCTCTTAGTACGGGGATTTGGACGGCGACTTTATTTTTATTGATTTTTCTAATTGCATTTAGTAATGGTTTTAGCTTTTCTTTGGAGATAAAGGAGGTTGATTTTTTAAGAGAATTTTATGGTATAAGTATTGCAAACAATGCTAGTTTCTTTATAGGATTTTTTTTCTCTTATATAGCATACTATTTCTTTTTATCCTTACTTACTATTAGCAGTTTTTCTTGGTTTAAAAAATCAAACATGAGCTTAGTATTTCTGTTTACTTTTTTATTTGTAGAATCCTTATTCTGGATTTATCAGTTGAACAATGGGATAATTGGATTATTGCCAATTTTTCAGTATATGGTAAATTCCAATCCGTATGCATTGATTTATTGGCTTACATTACTATCTATCATAATTCCATTGACTGTATTTTCTGTTCATAGAAACTGGAGGAGAGTGTAAAAGTTGGAAATGGGAAAGTTAAGTAGTCACATGTGGAGGTTGAATCAGATAATCTATACCAAGTACTTTTGGGGTTATGTTCTTTTTTGGATATTGATTTGTTTAGGATTATGGTATTGGTTAGAAGGAAATGATAGACTTGTTATAGAAATTTTAAAAGGGCCTAATCTGAGTCAAAACTCTTTTTTAGTCTTATCTATATGGTTGCTTCATTGGTTTATTATTCATACATTTTTTCTAGCAGTTGTATATCGTAGAAGAGCATCCGATTTCTTTATGGAAGTGATTCGATTTTCTTCTATTAAGCTCTGGATTAGGTATCAGATTTGGACCTGTTTTCTTTATGGACTCGTTTTAATCATGGTAAAAGTTCTAGTGATTCAATTTATGTTACAGTTACCAAACTGGGATATAGGAGTTTTGTTTATAGTTGATTTTTTGAATGTTTGTGTGCTATCCTTGCTTTGCTTTACGTTATACATACTAGGAGCGAATGAGCAAATGAACTTTTCTTGTGTTAGCTTCTTTTTACTCATGATTGTGTTTGGCAGTTTATTTGTGGGGAATCGAACCAATTATCTATTTTATATTCTGAATAGAGGAAATGGAGATATAGGACGAGATCTATTTCTTCAGTTGCTATTTTTAGTCTTTCTTTTTAAAAGCATTTTCTATTTCACTCGTCAAAAGAGGAGGTTTATAGAATGAATGAAATAATTACATTAAAAAATATTCAGTTGGAATTAAAAAAAATATGTGTTTTTCAAAACCTTAATTTTAGTTGTAAACAGGGGGAAATTATAGGAATTACTGGTGCGAATGGCTCAGGGAAAAGTGTATTGTTTAAATTAATAGCTGGTTTATATAGTCCGTCTTATGGAGAAGTGTTAATCAATGGGGAAAATATTGTTCCTGAGAGAAAAATTCCAGCTAATTTGGGAGCTTTGATTGAAGAACCTGGTTTTATAAATTATTATAGTGGCTTTAAGAATTTACAATATTTGGCAAGCATACGAGGAGTAGTTGGTAATCAGGAAATCAATGATACACTGAAAATAGTTGGTCTATATGAGCAAAAAGACCAGAAAGTTAAAACTTATTCGCTAGGTATGAGGAAAAAGCTAGGGATTGCTCAAGCAATTATGGAGAATCCCTCTATTCTTTTACTAGATGAACCTATGAATGCCTTGGACAAATCAAGTGTAGAAAATATGAGAACATTGTTTAGAAAGCTCTCTAGTGAAAAAGGGACAACAATTTTGATTGCTAGTCATAGTGAAGAGGATATTCGTATCTTATGTGATAAAGTATATGCAATAGACGATAAAGTATGTACACTGTGTTCAGATTGAACATATTAGATAGACTCAGGATGTTATAGGTAAAATCTTAAAAAGGGATTGGAGCTTAAAATCCAGTCCCTTTTAAGAGTTAATGACTAGTCAACTTTTCCACCTTCAACAACCAGGTCATCTGCCTTAGCAGCGTCACCGTAGGTTGGATGAAGTGTTTTTTCATAGGCCTTGTGGAAGAAGTTTTCTTTGCCTAATTTTTCAATATCTTTATTGATGAAGTCTAGCAATTCTTGGTTGCCTTTTTGAACTGCTGCTGCGATGGTATCTGGATCACCGAGGGAAGTAATTCCAACTTCAAAGCCTTTATTTTCAAGCGCCCAAGCTAGGACTTCAGTATTGTCAGTTGAAAAGGCATCTCCACGTCCGTCAAGAAGGGCTTGGTAGGCATCGCTATATTGGTCGTATTTTTGGAGTTTTACTTCTGGGTGATTTTTCTCAAAATAAGTTTCAGCGGTCGTTCCTTTTGTAACAATCAAGGTTTTGCCTTCTAATTGTTTGACATCTGTAATGAGACCGGTCTTAGGCGATACGACTCCAAGAGAAACTTTCATATATGGAAGGGCAAAATCAACTTGTTTCTTGCGTTCGTCAGTCACTGTAAAGTTGGCAAGAGTAATATCTACCTTGTTTGAAATCAAGTATTCCGCACGGTTGGCAGCGTCGACTGAAACGTATTTAACCTTTACCCCAAGGTCTTGTGCCAGTTGGTTCCCAAGTTCAATATCGTAACCTTGGTAAGAACCGTCATTGTCAACGTAACCAAACGGTTTTTTATCTCCAAACACGGCGACTCGTAGCTCACCGCTTTTTTTGATTTCATCGATTGTGCGAGCCTTGGCAGTGGTTTTACCTGACGATGCACCACCATTTCCACCTGAGCTACAAGCTGTGACAAAGATAAGGGCAAAGGCAAGTGCCAAAACAGTTAAGAGTGGTTTGAATAGTTTCATAAGAATCTCCTTTATAGATATGAGCCAAATTGGCTAAAGTCAAAGACGTTTAAAAATTCCTGGGCTCGTTTGGTTTGCGGATTGGTAAAGAAGGCTTGAGCAGTTCCTTCTTCAGCGATTTTCCCTTGGTCTAGGAAGATAATGCGATCTGCAATGGCTTGGGCAAACTGCATTTCATGGGTTACTAGAATCATGGTACGGCCTTCTTGAGCCAAGTCATTGATAAGTTCCAGAACCTCACGTACCATTTCTGGATCCAGCGAAGCAGTCACTTCATCAAAGAGGATAATTTCTGGATGCATGAGCAGGGCACGGACAATTGCAACCCGTTGCTTCTGTCCACCAGATAATTGACGCGCAAAGCTATGTTGTTTGTCTAGTAAACCGACACGCTCCAGTAGTTGCAGAGCTTCTTCCATTACTTCCTTCTTGTCTCTCCCCTGAGCCTTGATAGGGCCTAGGATGAGGTTTTGTAGGACATCCAGATGGGGAAAGAGTTCATAGCTTTGAAAGACCATGCCAATCTTTTGGCGAACTAGGTGAAAATCTTTTTTATTTTCAACGATAGACTGACCATCCAGCAGGATATCTCCACCTTGAATACTTTCTAAGCCATTGAGGCAACGAAGGAGGGTACTTTTCCCACAACCAGATGGTCCTAGGATAACAACAACTTCCCCTTTTTTGATTTCTAGAGAAAGTCCTTGGAGGATGGGATTGTCTCCGAAGGATTTTTTTAGTTCCTTGATTTCTAAGATAGTTTCAGACATTTAGTTCCTCCAATGTTTTTCTAAGTGAGTGGATAGTTTGGAAATAGGAAAGCAGACTGCGAAATATAAGACTAGAATGGTTCCATAAATCCAAAAGGAAGCAGTTGGGATGGTCAGGCGATTGCTATCGATGATTTGTTGTCCAACCTTTGTAACCTCAACAACCCCTATCAAAACAACCAAGGAAGTGGTTTTAATCATCCGAGTAACCAGATTGATAGCCTGCGGTAGCAATCTTCTCAAGACCTGTGGGATGATGATGTGGTAGTAAAGCTGAACGTTTGTCAAACCTAGTGCCTGTCCACTTTCAAACTGATGCTTAGGGAGGGAAGTGATGGCTCCACGGACCAAGTCCCCCATTTCAGCTGTTCCCCAGAGGGTGAAAACGATAATAGCAGAAGTCTCACCTGAGATATTGATATTAAAGTTTCGAGCCAAGCCAAAGTAAACGATGAAGAGTAGCACCAGTTGGGGCATGATACGGATGAATTCCAGATACAATCGTGTTAAAAATCGTATGATTCTAGAATGGGAGGTCATGATGATTCCCATGACTGTCCCGAATATCATGGATAAGAGGACAGATAGGATGGATATCCCAATCGTAACGCTCAATCCCTGTAAGATTCTCAGGAGATTATTTCCCTGAAAGAGTACTTGGATTCCCGAATCCTGCATGGCGGAGCCTCCTTTCTATCCAGCTAAAGACCAGTGAGATGGGGAGCAACATGATAAGGTAAGCAACTACCAACATAGTTAGCGCAATGTCTGTCTCATAATAGAGTCCAATCAAGTCCTTGGCGACGTACATGAGGTCGGCCAAAGCTACTGCTGAGAAAACAGAGGTTTCCTTGATGAGGAAAATGACATTGGCACTAAAAGACGGTAGGGCCACCGCTGTTGCTTGCGGAAGAACTACATAGCGAAAGACCTGCACAGGTGTCAGACCGATTGCTAATCCAATCTCCTGCTGGGTTTGACTGACGGCTTCCAGCCCACTTCGGAAAGATTCTGCCATATAGGAGCCTCCTAAAAAGACCAGTCCTAAAGCGGCACAGACTTCTGAAGATAGGACAATCCCTATTTGGGGAAGTCCGAAGTAGAGAAAGAAGAGTTGAATCAAAAGGGGCGTATTACGTGACAATTCAATGTAGGCTGTCGCTATTTGCGCCAAAAAAGGGATGCGGTAATGCCGGATGATACTAACGATTAAACCGAGCAGAAAGGATCCCAGAATTCCCCAAACTGCAATATGCAAGGTTAGGAGAAAAGCCTTTTGATATAGTGGTAGATATTGTTCAACAATGGACCAATCCAAAAATAGAACCTCCCATCTAGAAATAATACAGTTATTGTAGCACTTAAAATCTCCTTTGGATAATATCTATTTTTTATTGCCGTGATAAGGATTTTTTATCATAGATATAAAATTTCTGAAATTTCCAAACAAAATATTTGAAAAGTTTTGAAAAAAGAGTTAAGATATTTTTGTAATAAACAAAGTAAACGCTTACTTATTAAGGAGGGCATTTTATGTCATACAAAACAAGCAATGCAGAGGGTCATGTAGATTTCATCAATACCTATGATTTGGAGCCAATGGCGCAACAAGTTATTCCTAAAGCAGCCTTTGGCTATATCGCTAGTGGGGCAGAAGATACTTTCACTTTGCGTGAGAATATTCGTGCCTTTAACCACAAACTCATCGTTCCTCATACACTTTGTGATGTTGAAAATCCAAGTACAGAGATTGAATTTGCAGGTGAAAAATTGTCTTCACCAATCATTATGGCACCTGTTGCAGCTCATAAATTGGCAAATGAACAGGGTGAAGTGGCGACTGCGCGTGGTGTGCATGAGTTTGGTTCTCTTTACACAACTAGCTCTTACTCTACTGTCGATCTTCCAGAAATTACGGAAGCCCTTCAAGGGACACCTCATTGGTTCCAATTTTACTTTAGTAAGGATGACGGTATCAACCGCCATATCATGGACCGTGTGAAGGCTGAAGGTTATAAAGCGATTGTCTTGACAGCAGATGCGACTGTAGGGGGCAATCGTGAGGTTGATAAGCGTAATGGATTTGTCTTCCCAGTTGGCATGCCGATTGTTGAAGAATATCTGCCAGAAGGTGCTGGAAAATCAATGGACTTTGTTTACAAATCAGCTAAACAACGCTTGTCTCCACGTGATGTAGAATTTATCGCTGAATACTCAGGACTTCCTGTTTATGTCAAGGGACCACAATGCCGTGAGGACGTTGAACGTTCGCTTGCTGCAGGTGCCTCTGGTATCTGGGTAACCAACCACGGTGGCCGTCAAATCGACGGTGGGCCAGCTGCCTTTGACTCACTTCAAGAAGTAGCAGAAGCAGTTGACAAACGCGTACCAATCGTCTTTGACTCAGGTATTCGTCGTGGTCAACACGTCTTTAAAGCTTTGGCTTCAGGAGCAGACTTGGTAGCTATTGGCCGCCCTGTTATCTATGGCTTGGCCCTTGGTGGTAGTGTCGGTGTACGCCAAGTCTTTGAACACTTGAATGCAGAATTGAAGACAGTTATGCAGTTATCTGGAACTCAGACCATTGAAGATGTCAAACACTTCAAACTCCGTCACAACCCATACAACCCAACCTTCCCAGTTGACCCACGCGACTTAAAATTGTATTGATAAAAAGATTGCCTCCACTGAATGTGGAGGTTTTTGTTTGTGTTTTAAACACTTTTGTCATGAAGATTTTAAAAAAAGAGAAAGATTCGAATTTCCCAGTTGACAAATGTAGATTTTTGAAGTATACTAATATTTGTAATTGACAAATGTAGATTTTGGAGGTATGATTATGCAGATTTCAGATGCAGAATGGCAGGTCATGAAGATTATTTGGATGCAAGGAGAGCAGACTAGTTCAGATTTGATTAGGGTTCTGGCGGAGCGGTTCGACTGGTCCAAGTCGACCATTCAAACTCTTTTGGCTCGTTTGGTTGAGAAAGAGTGTTTGACTCGGAAAAAAGAAGGCAAGTCTTTTGTTTATTCAGCACTTTTAACTTTGGACCAAAGTCGGGATTTACTTGTCCAAGATATCAAAGACAAGGTTTGTTCCCGTAGGATTAAGAACTTGTTGGCTGATTTGATTGCTGAATGTGATTTTACTCAGGCTGACTTGGAAGACTTGGAAGCTGTGATTTCTGAGAAGAAATCAAGCGCTGTAACAGAAGTAAAATGTAATTGTATGTAAAGGAGACGTCATGTTAAATAGTATTGTAACCATTGTTTGTATTACCCTTATCGCCTTTATCTTGTTTTGGTTTTTCAAAAAGCCTGAAAAATCTGGACAAAAAGCCCAGCAAAAAAACGGCTACCAAGAGATTCGAGTGGAGGTCATGGGTGGCTATACGCCTGAGTTGATTATCCTCAAGAAATCAGTGCCAGCCCGCATTGTCTTTGACCGCAAAGATCCTTCACCATGTTTGGATCAGATCGTATTTCCAGACTTTGGTGTACATGCGGATCTGCCAATGGGGGAAGAGTATGTAGTGGAAATCACGCCTGAGCAGGCTGGAGAGTATGGTTTCTCTTGTGGCATGAATATGATGCACGGTAAGATGATTGTAGAATAGGAGAATGATATGACTGAAATTGTAAAAGCAAGTCTTGAAAATGGTGTTCAAAAAATCCGTATCACGGCAGACAAAGGCTACCATCCAGCCCACATTCAACTGCAAAAAGGAGTTCCTGCTGAGATCACCTTTCACCGTTTGACACCTTCAAACTGTTATAAGGAAATTCTGTTTGAAGAAGAAGGCCTCTTGGAACCAATCGGCGTGGATGAAGAGAAGACAATTCGTTTTACCCCTCAAGAATTAGGTCAACATGAATTTTCTTGTGGTATGAAGATGCAAAAGGGAAGTTATACAGTTGTTGAGAAGACTCGAAAATCTCTATCACTTTTACAGCGTTTTTGGATTACTAGTATCTTTACTGTGCCTCTTGTAATCCTCATGATTGGGATGTCGACAGGAGGAATTAGTCACCAAGTCATGCGTTGGGGAACCTTTTTAGCCACAACACCGATTATGCTAGTAGCAGGTGGTCCTTATATCCAAAGTGCTTGGGCTAGTTTTAAAAAGCACAATGCCAACATGGATACCTTGGTTGCTCTGGGAACCCTAGTGGCCTATTTCTATAGCTTAGTTGCCCTCTTCGCTGGTCTCCCCGTTTACTTTGAAAGTGCTGCCTTTATCTTCTTCTTCGTTCTTATGGGAGCCGTTTTTGAGGAGAAAATGCGGAAAAATACTTCCCAAGCTGTGGAGAAATTACTTGACTTGCAGGCTAAAACTGCAGAAGTCTTGCGTGAGGATAACTATGTTCAAGTCCCTTTGGAGCAAGTCAAGGTAGGTGACCTGATTCGAGTGCGTCCCGGTGAAAAGATTGCGGTTGATGGTGTCGTAGTAGAAGGTATCTCTAGTATTGATGAGTCTATGGTGACAGGTGAGAGTCTGCCTGTGGACAAGACAGTTGGAGATACCGTCATTGGTTCAACCATCAATAATAGTGGAACACTTGTTTTTAGAGCAGAAAAAGTTGGTTCAGAGACTGTTTTGGCTCAGATTGTGGATTTTGTGAAGAAAGCTCAAACCAGTCGTGCGCCGATTCAGGACTTGACGGATAAGATTTCAGGAATTTTTGTCCCAGCAGTTGTCATTTTAGGGATTGTGACCTTTTGGGTTTGGTTCGTCTTGCTCAGGGATAGTGTGGTCGTGCTTGGAGCTAGCTTTGTGTCCTCTCTTCTCTACGGAGTGGCGGTTTTGATTATCGCCTGCCCTTGTGCATTGGGACTTGCAACACCGACAGCCCTTATGGTGGGGACAGGTCGCAGTGCCAAGATGGGAGTTCTCCTCAAAAATGGAACGGTTCTACAGGAAATCCAGAAAGTTCAAACTATCGTCTTTGATAAGACCGGAACTTTGACGGAAGGGAAACCTGTGGTCACAGATATCATTGGAGACGAAGTAGAAGTGCTTGGATTGGCAGCTTCCTTGGAAGAAGCTTCTCAACACCCACTGGCTGAAGCCGTTGTGAAACGAGCGAGTGAAGCTGGACTTGAGTTTCAAACTGTTGAAAATTTCCAAGCCTTGCACGGGAAAGGTGTCTCAGGGCAAATCAATGGAAAACAAGTTTTGCTTGGAAATGCTAAAATGCTGGATGGCATGGATATTTCTAGAACTTATCAAGAAAAACTAGAAGAACTAGAAAAAGAAGCTAAGACAGTTGTTTTCTTGGCTGTGGACAATGAAATCAAAGGCTTGCTTGCTCTGCAAGATATTCCTAAGGAAAATGCCAAGCTTGCCATCAGTCAGTTGAAAAAACGAGGTCTTAAAACAGTCATGCTGACAGGAGATAATGCTGGTGTGGCGCGTGCCATTGCCGATCAGATCGGAATCGAAGAGGTCATTGCAGGTGTCTTGCCAGAGGAAAAAGCTCATGAAATCCATAAACTACAAGCGGCTGGCAAAGTAGCCTTTGTTGGGGATGGTATCAATGATGCCCCTGCCCTCAGTGTAGCAGATGTGGGAATTGCTATGGGTGCTGGAACAGATATTGCCATCGAGTCAGCAGATTTGGTGTTGACAACTAATAACCTCCTAGGAGTGGTACGTGCCTTTGACATGAGTAAGAAAACCTTTCATCGTATTCTGCTCAATCTTTTCTGGGCCTTTATCTACAATGTCGCCGGAATTCCGATTGCAGCAGGAGTCTTTTCAGGTGTTGGACTGGCTCTCAACCCAGAACTGGCAGGTCTAGCCATGGCCTTTAGTTCTGTATCCGTTCTGACCAGTTCACTCTTACTAAACTTTAGTAAAATAGACTAAAAGCGGGCTTGCTCGCTTTTTATACTCTTCAAAAATCTCTTCCAACCACGTCAGCTTTGTCTGCAACCTCAAAGCTGTGCTTTGAGCAACCTGTGGCGAGCTTCCTAGTTTGCTCTGTGATTTTCATTGAGTATTATAAAACAGAAGCTAAAAACGTTTTCAAACTGTACTGTAATAGAGAATAAAAACTTCTGAGCAGATTCTTAGTAAAGTCAAAATAAATGTGATAAATTAGTATTGTAAAAATTTACTGAAACGTTTTCAAAAACTATATGAAACCTTTTTTAGTAGATTTAAAAATATTTGAAGGAGAGTTATCATTATGACTCAAGGGAAAATTACTGCATCTGCAGCAATGCTTAATGTATTGAAAACATGGGGCGTAGACACAATCTATGGTATCCCATCAGGAACACTCAGCTCATTGATGGACGCTTTGGCTGAAGACAAAGATATCCGTTTCTTGCAAGTTCGTCACGAAGAAACAGGTGCTCTTGCAGCGGTTATGCAAGCTAAATTCGGCGGCTCAATCGGGGTTGCAGTTGGTTCAGGTGGTCCAGGTGCGACTCACTTGATTAACGGTGTTTACGATGCAGCTATGGATAACACTCCATTCCTAGCAATCCTTGGATCACGTCCAGTTAACGAATTGAACATGGATGCTTTCCAAGAATTGAACCAAAACCCAATGTACAACGGTATCGCTGTATATAACAAACGTGTAGCTTACGCTGAGCAATTGCCAAAAGTTATTGACGAAGCTTGCCGTGCTGCAGTTTCTAAAAAAGGTCCAGCTGTTGTTGAAATCCCAGTAAACTTCGGTTTCCAAGAAATCGACGAAAACTCATACTATGGATCAGGTTCATACGAGCGTTCATTCATCGCTCCTGCTTTGAACGAAGTTGAAATCGATAAAGCTGTTGAAATCTTGAACAATGCTGAACGTCCAGTTATCTATGCTGGTTACGGTGGTGTGAAAGCTGGTGAAGTGATTACTGAATTGTCACGTAAAATCAAAGCACCAATCATCACAACTGGTAAAAACTTTGAAGCTTTCGAATGGAACTATGAAGGTTTGACAGGTTCTGCTTACCGTGTTGGTTGGAAACCAGCCAACGAAGTGGTCTTTGAAGCAGACACAGTTCTTTTCCTTGGTTCAAACTTCCCATTTGCTGAAGTTTATGAAGCATTCAAGAACACTGAAAAATTCATCCAAGTGGATATTGACCCTTACAAACTTGGTAAACGTCACGCCCTTGACGCTTCAATCCTTGGTGACGCAGGTCAAGCAGCGAAAGCAATCCTTGACAAAGTAAACCCAGTTGAATCTACTCCATGGTGGCGTGCAAACGTTAAGAATAACCAAAACTGGCGTGATTACATGAACAAACTCGAAGGTAAAACTGAGGGTGAATTGCAATTGTATCAAGTTTACAATGCAATCAACAAACATGCTGATCAAGACGCTATCTACTCAATCGACGTAGGTGACACTACTCAAACATCTACTCGTCACCTTCACATGACACCTAAGAACATGTGGCGTACATCTCCACTCTTTGCGACAATGGGTATTGCCCTTCCTGGTGGTATCGCTGCTAAGAAAGACAATCCAGATCGCCAAGTATGGAACATCATGGGTGACGGTGCATTCAACATGTGCTACCCAGACGTTATCACAAACGTTCAATACGACCTTCCAGTTATCAACGTTGTCTTCTCAAATGGTAAATATGCCTTCATCAAGGACAAATACGAAGACACAAACAAACACTTGTTTGGTTGTGACTTCCCTAATGCTGACTATGCGAAAATCGCTGAAGCTCAAGGAGCTGTTGGATTTACAGTTGACCGTATCGAAGACATCGATGCAGTTGTTGCAGAAGCTGTTAAATTGAGCAAAGAAGGTAAAACTGTTGTTATCGATGCTCGCATCACTGAACACCGTCCACTTCCAGTAGAAGTACTTGAATTGGATCCAAAACTTCACTCAGAAGAAGCAATCAAAGCCTTCAAGGAAAAATACGAAGCAGAAGAACTCGTACCATTCCGTCTCTTCTTGGAAGAAGAAGGGTTGCAATCACGCGCGATTAAATAATTTCTTCGTGGAACTTAAAAAGATCGGAGCAATCCGGTCTTTTTATGGAGGATAGTAAATGAATTTAAATCAATTAGATATTATCGTTTCAGATGTTCCCAAAGTCTGTGCTGACTTGGAGCGTATTTTGGATAAAAAGCCCGATTATGTTGATGACAGTTTTGCTCAGTTTACGATTGGCAGTCACTGCCTCATGTTGTCCCAAAATCATTTGGTTCCTATGGAAAACTTTCAGTCAGGCATCATTCTTCACATCGAGGTTGAGGATGTAGACCAGAACTACCAACGGTTGAAAGATCTTGGTATCACAGTTTTAAACGGCCCAGCTGTAACCGATTGGGGAACAGAATCCTTGCTTGTAAAAGGACCTGCTGGTTTAGTAATTGATTTTTATCGTATGAAATAAGTGGACGTTAACCTTAGCTATTTTTAAAACAGAAATTAAGAGTATGAATTATTAAAAGATCGGAGCAATCCGGTCTTTTTTGTATTTATGCGACTTTCAGTCCGTCTCGCTCCGTTAGGTGCGAGACAAAAAACCACCCGTTTTCACGGGTGGTTATGATTTCTACACTTATTGTTTGGCTTCCTGTTTTAATTGTTGCACCTGTTCCTCGTACTGGACAAGCTCCCTGTCTTTTATATTGATAGTCGCTTCTGCTTCAGCAATGCGGCTTCTCAGATCTTGAGTCTTGTTATGGTGATAGCTAATACCAATAGCACTACCAGCAATGATCCCGATTACTAGACAAGTAAAAATCACCAAAATCAAGGGAGCAGATAGTTGTGTAAAGACAAGACTGACAGTTACTGTTTGACGATTGAGTAGACCAAATGAGATCACAATGACTAATAAGCTCAAACCGCCAATTAGATAAGCCTTATCTTTCAGTGACAATTCATTAAATTTTTTTAGCATAAGTTCCTTTTCTCCTGACTATGTTGATAGAAAACTACACACCATTTAGGTATTAACAAAATTCATTTTACTAGAAAATTTCGATACTGTCAATAATTTCTAACGGCTTATTTACCATCAATCAATCGATTCATTGAAAAGGAGTATTCATTTTCTAATATTTGATTGAGTAAACAGAACGGAGCAATTCGGTCTTTTTTCTGTTCCCTCTTTCTTATAACAAGATTGTGATAGTTTATATCTTTATAACAAAAGTTTTAAAGACTTGATTGTTTTGAAAGAATATTTTAAAATAAGATTCAGTAAAAATGAAAGAGGTTTTGAAAATGTCTGAAAAACAAATGAAAATTTTAGGTTGGGTAGCGACCTTTATGTCTGTTATGATGTATGTGTCTTACTTCCCACAAATCATGAACAATCTGGCTGGTCAAAAAGGAAATTTCATCCAGCCCTTGGTTGCTGCCATCAACTGTAGTCTCTGGGTTTACTACGGTCTTTTCAAGAAAGAAAGAGATATTCCCCTTGCTGCTGCCAATGCTCCAGGTATTGTTTTTGGCCTTGTGACGGCTATTACAGCTTTGATTTAAAAAGAAGACTGGTTTCAGTCTTTTTTGTACATAAAAATAGATTCTCAAGTAAAGAAAGTCTAATGAGAGTTGAGGAGAATAGCCGTTGACAGCGAGCTTTCTGATTGCTGCTTTAGGGGTTCCTCCATCAAGTAAGAGATTGTTTCGTTACTATTTTTACAAAATCTTCTCCCTACTTTATAAAATAGAAAAAAGAGTTCAATTCGAACTCTTTTTTTGCTATAATGAGGGGAGAAAAATCAGACAGGAGATCGACATGTCAGAACCATTATTTTTACAATCAGTTATGCAAGAAAAAATCTGGGGTGGGACCAAGCTACGTGATGAGTTTGGTTACGACATTCCAAGTGAAAAAATCGGGGAATACTGGGCTATCTCAGCCCACCCAAATGGAGTTTCTAAGGTAGCCAATGGACGCTACGAGGGAACAGACCTTGCTACTTTGTATGCGGAACACCGTGAGTTGTTTGGCAACCGTCCAGAACCAGTATTTCCTCTCTTAACTAAAATTCTCGATGCCAACGACTGGCTTAGCGTCCAAGTTCACCCAGACGATGCCTATGGACTAGAACACGAAGGCGAACTTGGAAAAACAGAATGCTGGTATATCATCGCAGCGGATGAGGGATCAGAGATTATCTATGGTCACAATGCCAAGTCAAAAGAAGAACTCCGCCAGCAAATTGAGGACAAGAACTGGGATGCCTTACTGACAAAAGTGCCAGTTAAGGCTGGAGATTTCTTCTATGTGCCAAGTGGTACCATGCACGCTATCGGTGCAGGTATCTTGATTCTTGAAACCCAGCAGTCTAGTGACACTACCTACCGTGTCTATGACTTTGACCGCAAGGATGACAAGGGCAACTTGCGTGAACTTCATCTTGAAAAATCCATCGATGTTTTAAACATTGGAGAACCTGCCAATAGCCGACCTGTCACTGTCAAAGCAGATGATCTACGTTCCACTCTCCTTGTATCCAATGATTTCTTCGCAGTTTACAAATGGGAAATTACTGGAAAAGTTAACTTTGAAAAGACAGCTGACTACAGCTTGTTGAGTGTCTTGGCTGGTCAAGGTCAACTAACTGTTGACGGGAAAAACTATCCAATCCAAAAAGGGAGCCACTTTATCCTACCAAGTGATGTTGAAGCTTGGACCTTGGAAGGGCAAGGTTTGGAATTGATTGTTAGCCATCCATAAAAAGAAAGGGCCTGAGTTTACTACTCAAGTCCTTTTTGATTACATAAATTGGGCGATAAAAACCACGATGATGATGATTGGAATGATAAAACGAAGAAGGAAAAGCCAGACTTGGAAAAGTCCTTGTTTCCATGCTCTTTCATCAAGATGGAGTTCCTCCTTAGCATGAGCCTTCTTAAAGATGTAGCCTGTAAAAAGTGACAGGCAGAGAGCTCCAAATGGCATGAGGAGATTGGAAACCAAGAAATCCATAGCATCAAAGAAGGTCTTCCCAAAGATGTGAACATCCGCCATGATCCCATAGGATAGAGCTGAAGGAATTCCAAAGACAAAGGTCAAGATTCCTAAAATAGCACTCCATTTAGCACGCTTGCGATTGTCCTGATTGGTGATATTGCCCACATTGATTTCCAGCATAACGACAGAAGAAGTGACCGTCGCAAAGAGGAAAAGCAAGAGGAAAAGGATGTAGAAAATAGTTCCAAAAGGCATCTTGTCAAAGAGTTGAGGCAAGACGATAAAGAGCAGGCTTGGTCCCCCTTCCGACTGGATATTGAAAGCTGACATGGCTGGGAAAATGGCTAGTCCCGCCATGATGGAAACCGAGATGTTCATGGCTACGATGGAAATCCCTGACTGGACCAGATTGGTTTTCTTGTCCAAGTAGGAAGCATAGGTCAGCATGGCTGTAACCCCTAGTGAGAGGGCAAAGAAAGATTGTCCCAGAGCATAGAGGAGACCAGCGCTGGTCAGTTTTGAGAAGTCTGGTTTGAGGAAGTAGAGAACGCCTTCCATAGCATTTGGCAAGCTGAGAGAGCGCCCAATGATCACGACAAAGATGATAAAGAGCAGAGGCATCATGACTTTCGAAGCTCTTTCAATCCCTTTTTGAACCCCACGTGATACAATAAAGATATTTAATAAGATAAAGGCAGCTTGTGCGCCAAGGGCAATGGCTGGATTTGAAATGATTGAAGTAAATAACTGAGTATAATCACCCGTTCCACCAAGTTGGAACAATTTCCCAAACTCAATACCTAGATAGACTAAAATCCATCCACCGATAACACTGTAAAAGGAGAGGAGGATAAAGAGGGCAAAGGCACCAATCCAACCGATAAAATTGTATTTGCTATTCTTGCCTAGTTTTCCAAAGGTTTTAATCCCAGAGACACCAGCGCTTCTGCCGAGGGCAAACTCAGCTAGCAGGAGGGGGAAACCGATTAAGATAGTGGAGATGAGAAAGACTAGTAAAAAGCCTCCTCCACCGTTAGCAGCAGTCATATAAGGGAATTTCCAAACGGCTCCAAGTCCGATGGCTGAACCAGCAGATGCTAGGATGAAGCCCAGTTTAGAACCCCATTGCGATTTTTCAGACATAGTTAAACTCCTAAAATTAGTATTACAAAAGAAAAAGCTACTGCCCTTGGCAAATAGCCTCATAAGTACTCAAAATGAGCCTTTCTTTTGATTGATAGACTTGACTATCCTATCATGTTTTCTAAGGTCTGTCAAGAAAACCATTTTCAAGTTTTCACACCTTTCTTAAAAATTTTTAAAAATTTCGCAAAAACGCTTGACTCTGACCTAAGGGGAGGGGTTATACTATCAATGTAATACTCTTCGAAAATCTCTTCAAACCACGTCAGCGTCGCCTTACCGTACTCAAGTACAGCCTGCGGCTAGCTTCCTAGTTTGCTCTTTGATTTTCATTGAGTATAAGGAGGAAATCATGTACCATATAAAAGAAGCTGCGCAGTTTTCGGGCGTCTCTGTCAAGACCCTGCATCACTACGACAAGATAGGACTCTTAGTTCCTTTAAAGTCAGAAAACGGTTATCGAATTTACAGTAAAGAGGATTTGGAACGCCTTCAGGTCATTCTTTACTATAAATATCTAGGCTTTTCTTTAGAAAAAATAGCAGAGCTATTAAAGGAAGAAAGGACAAATTTATTGCCTCATTTGACCAGGCAGTTGGACTATTTGACTCGAGAAAGGGAACATCTGGATACCTTGATTTCAACCTTGCAAAAAACCATTCAAGAACAAAAAGGAGAAAGAGAAATGAGCATTCAAGAGAAATTTGCTGGATTTAACTACCAAGACCATCAAAAATACCACCAAGAGGCGGTAGAGAAATATGGACAAGAAGTCATGGACCAAGCGCTGGAGCGCCAAAAAGGTCACGAAGACGAAGCTACGGCTGCCTTCAATCAAGTTTTTCGAGTCTTGTCACAAAATCTTCAAGCTGGTCTACCTGTAACAGCAACCGAAAATCAAGAAGAAGCCGCTAAACTCTTGCAAGCCATCCGTACTTATGGATTTGACTGCTCTATTGAGGTATTTGGTCATATCGGTAAAGGCTACGTCTACAACCCAGAATTTAAGGAAAACATTGACAAATTTGGACCTGGAACAGCCCAGTACACATCAGATGTCATTGCCTATTATGTCCAAACTCAGACAAAATAAAATCGGAGGAGCATTCTTCCGATTTTTACTAAATTCAAGCACTATTTGCTTAATAATTTTTCTACCACATTTAGTTTTCGCATGGTCAAATCTACATTAAAAAGCTTTTCAAGATAGTTGGTATGGAGTTTCTTTTGTTTAGCAGTTCTAGGGAGATAGAGGTAAAGGCAGTGGTTACCAATACAAATTTCTTCTTCACCGTAATCAATTTTCAATTTGTCTAAAGGGAGGCTTTGAATAGATTCTTGATAAAAAATCACGTGTACACGGTCATAAAGATAGTGTTCTCCAAAAGGGTTTTCTTGGACAATGTTTTTAAAAATATCCTTATTCTTAATGATTATTTTGAGATCGGCTCCAATCTTTTTCTTTATTAGAGTATGAACCTGTTCTCGTATTTTTTCTAAGGCTAAGTTACTTTCAAGAATGATATTACCACTTTGAATATAGGTTCGAACTTGTTGAAAACCGGCTTCTGTTAAGATATCTACTAGATAAGACATTTTAGGGATAGCATTTTTTCCATTAGGAGTAACTCCCCTTAACAAGATAATATGTTCCAAAGGACTTCCTTTCTTTTGGGGCTGATTTAGCCATTAAATAATTCAGATTTAGATTGGGTTTGATCCCGCCACCCAACCAGTACAGAGGGCAGAAGTGATGTTAAACCCACCCGTGTGGGCATTGATATCCAGTACCTCGCCAGCAAAGTGGAGGCCAGGGACCAGCTTACTTTCCAGAGTTTTAGGATTGATTTCCTTGAGACTGACGCCACCCTTGGTAACAAAGGACTTGGCCAATGACATTTTACCAGTTACAGGAATTTTAAATCCCTTGATAGATTGGAGAAGTTGATCGCGTTCTTTTTCAGTCAACTGTTTGACTTTTTCAGGATAGCCTTGCACAAAAAATTCTGCCAAGCGTTCTGGCAACAAGGTTCTTAAAGCATTTTTTAGAGATTTTTCCCTATTTTCTTCTAGAAATGTAGCCAAGTCCTTCTCAGAAAGTTGAGGCAAAACATCTAGCGAGAGAACCTCCCCACCCTTGACAAAACTAGACATACGCAGGGCAGCAGGACCAGATAAACCAAAGTGGGTAAAGAGCAAATCGTGAGTGATGACATGCTTGTCATAACTTAGGGTCACGTCATCTAAGGAAATTCCCTGTAAGGCCTTATGTGGAAAATCTGTCACCAAAGGACTTTCAGCGGCCTCAAGCTCGGTAATGGTATGTTTGAAATGACGAGCAATCTCGTGACCAAAACCAGTTGAACCAGTGGAAGGATAGGATTTTCCACCAGTTGTGACAATGAGTTTATCACAAGTGAAGGTTTGGTCAGTTGATTTAAGGATAAACTGGTCGTCTACCTTTTTAACCGAAACAATTTCTGTTTGAGTAGCAACTTGACCACCTAGTTGAGCGATTTTCTTTTCCAAGGCTTCGATAATGGTTCGCGATTTGTCGCTGGCCGGAAAGACGCGGCCGTGGTCTTCGACCTTAAGTTTAACACCATTTTCTGTAAAAAAGTTGATGATATCATGGTTATCAAATTGGGAGAAGACACTATAAAGGAAGCGTCCGTTCCCAGGGATTCCAGCTAGTAGGTCATCTAGAGTTCCGTTGTTGGTTACATTGCACCGTCCCCCACCAGTCCCAGCTAATTTTTTTCCAAGTTTCCGATTTTTTTCGATAAGGAGGGTTTTCTGTCCATGAAAGCTACTGGAAATCGTAGCCATCATACCAGCAGGACCTCCACCGATGACAATAGTATCAAAATGTTTCATAGCTCTATTGTACCATAAAAAAACAAGAGATGATGGTCACCTCTTGTCAAGAATGCAATTAATCAATTTCATATCCCATCAGCAAACCACCATCTTCTGCATAGAAACTGCAGAGACCAGAGGTTGGGAGAATTTTAATATCCGCCTGTGGGAAGGTTTCACGTATTCGGTCTGAAAGCTGTTGGCAACATTTCTCGTTATTGCGTTGGGCCATGACAATACGGCCACCAGCATATCCTGCTTTTACTAACTCATCATAGGCAGCTTGAACTGATTTCTTTGGTCCTCGTGCTTTTTGTAGCAATTCAAGGGTTCCAGTTTCACTAGCTTCTCCGACCATACGGATGTTGAGAAGGCCAACGACCGTACCGATAAGCTTACTCAAACGGCCGTTTTTCACCAAGTTATCGACTTTGGCTAGGACAAAGAGCAACTTGGTTTTTTCTTGATAGGCAGTGATAGCTTCAACCACTTCTTCAAAAGATAAGCCCTGGTCAATCAAGTCATTCAATTTTTCTACGAGTAGGTCAACCTCACCACCAGCAGACAAACTATCAATCACATGAATCTTAGTGTTAGGATGGTCTTCCAGATAAATATTCTTTGCTAGTTGAGCACTATTGTGGCTGCCAGAAAGAGTACCAGTGATGGTTACTAGGAAAATGTTTTTGGCTCCTTCAAATGCTCGCAAATAATCATCTGGGCTTGGACAAGCTGATTTTGAAGCTTCTGCAGTTGCATACATGGTTTCCATCATTTGGTCAATGTCAAGACTGGCATCATCAACAAAGACCTGATCAGCTACTTGAATGGTTAAGGGGACACTTACAAAGGTCGTGTCAATAGCTGGTGCTTCCAGCTGACGATAATCACAACCAGAGTCAGCAATAATCTTCCAAGTCATAGAAATTCTCCATCTTTGTCAGTTATACATTGACAAAGGTTCTGTCTTTTTTTACAATTATATCATGAAAACCCTTGAAACAAAAGCCTCATCTGTCTGTTGTGACAAGTAGAAAGAAAATGTTATGTCTGAACGTAGAATCTCTGAAAAATCTCTTGAAAATCTCAGAAAATCAAACCAAGAATCTAATTTATTAACTAGAGAAGCCATCGAAACAGCCCTCTTGCAACTCTTGGAAAAAAAGGATTTGACCAAGATTAGTATTTCTGAATTGGTCAAGCGTGCAGGCGTTTCGCGTGCGGCCTTTTATCGCAATTATGATTCCAAAGAGGAGATTTTAGAGAGCGTCTTTAAACGAACTGTCCACAACATCATGGAACAGTTGCATCATTATGATTTAAAGACAGACCTTTATCTGATCTGGGTTCACCTTTTCCGAGAAGCAAGAAAGGAAGCCAGAGTGATTCAACTTGCCTTAGATTACCATCTGGAAAAAATCTTTGTCCAAGCCATGCAAGAATTTTTAGAAAAATACCATGGAAAATCAAAAGGTGTCAGCTCTTATCTTCATTCCTTCTGGAGCTCAGCCATCGTCTCTGTCCTACTAAAATGGATCAAGGATGGCATGAAGGTACCTGCTGAAAAGATTGCGGATTTAGGTTTACCATTTTTTAAAAAATAGAGAAAAAGGAGAAGAGATATGACTGAAAAAAGACTAGCATGGGATGAGTATTTTGCAGCCCAAGCCTTACTAATTGCCAATCGTTCCACTTGTAAACGTGCCAAAGTGGGTGCGATTCTGGTTAAGGATAATAAGGTAATTTCCACTGGATACAATGGTTCGGTGTCAGGTACCGAGCATTGTATTGATCACGAATGTCTGGTCATTGAAGGCCACTGTGTTCGCACCCTTCACGCTGAGGTCAATGCTATCCTTCAAGGTGCAGAACGTGGTGTTCCTAAAGGCTTTACAGCCTATGTAACCCATTTTCCTTGTCTGAATTGTACCAAACAATTGCTTCAGGTCGGTTGTAAGCGTGTGGTTTATATCAACCAGTACCGAATGGACGACTACGCCCAATACCTTTATCAAGAAAAGGGAACAGAATTGACTCATTTACCACTTGAGACAGTACAGACAGCTCTTAAAGAGGCTGATTTAATGTGAAAAATTATCAAAAATAAATGGTTTAGAAAGATTTTTAAACCGTTTTTTGGTATAATAAGAAGAATAAATTGAAAGAAGGAATTCCAAAAATGGGAAAAATTGAAGTTATTAATCATCCACTGATTCAACACAAATTGTCAATCTTACGTCGTACAGATACTTCTACAAAAGCTTTCCGTGAGCTAGTAGATGAGATTGCAATGTTGATGGGATATGAAGTACTTCGTGATCTTCCACTAGAAGATGTGGAAATCGAAACACCAATCACAAAAACAGTTCAAAAACAATTGGCAGGTAAGAAATTGGCTATCGTTCCAATCTTGCGTGCAGGTATCGGGATGGTTGATGGACTTTTGAGCTTGGTTCCAGCTGCTAAAGTTGGCCACATCGGTATGTACCGTGATGAAGAAACGCTTCAACCAGTTGAGTACTTGGTGAAATTGCCTGAAGATATTGACCAACGTCAAATTTTTGTGGTAGACCCAATGTTGGCAACAGGTGGTTCAGCAATCTTGGCTGTTGATTCTCTTAAAAAACGTGGCGCATCAAATATCAAATTTGTCTGCCTTGTATCAGCACCAGAAGGTGTAAAAGCTCTTCAAGAAGCTCATCCAGATGTAGAAATCTTTACAGCAGCCTTGGATGAACGTTTGAACGAACACGGTTATATCGTTCCAGGTCTTGGAGATGCTGGGGACCGCTTGTTCGGTACAAAATAGAATTAAAAAGAGATTGACTTGGAAAAGGATTTCCAGTCACGAAAGGAGGTTGAATTTTTGTTTCTGTCTAATGAAAACAGAGCAAAAATTTGACCTTTTTTGACCAAGATATTATAATAGTCTTATCTTCAGTCATTTGACCAACAAAATTAAAACTCAAAAGGAGAAATAAATGATTCCTGTAGTTATTGAACAAACAAGCCGTGGAGAACGTTCCTACGATATTTACTCACGTCTTCTCAAAGACCGCATCATTATGCTGACAGGTCCCGTTGAAGACAATATGGCTAACTCTGTTATTGCCCAATTGCTTTTCTTAGATGCCCAAGATAGTACAAAAGATATTTACCTTTATGTCAATACACCTGGTGGTTCTGTTTCAGCTGGTTTGGCAATCGTTGATACCATGAACTTTATCAAGGCAGATGTCCAAACTATCGTTATGGGGATGGCTGCATCTATGGGGACTGTCATCGCGTCAAGTGGAGCAAAAGGTAAACGTTTCATGCTTCCAAATGCAGAGTATATGATCCACCAACCGATGGGTGGTACAGGTGGTGGTACCCAACAAACTGATATGGCGATCGCTGCAGAACACTTGCTTAAAACTCGTAACATCTTGGAAAAAATATTGGCTGAAAATTCAGGTCAGTCAATCGAAAAAGTCCATGCAGATGCAGAACGAGATAACTGGATGAGCGCCCAAGAAACACTTGAATATGGCTTTATTGATGAAATCATGGCCAACAATTCATTGAATTAATGATGAAAGAAGGCAAACTCGACTGGGTTTGCTTTTTTTGGTATAATAGTGAGAGATTTCTTAGAAAGAGGATTTATCATGTTTGAAAAAGTCAAACGATCTGGCTTGATTATCTATCTTTACTATAATCGTGATGCCAAAAAACTGCAGGATTATGGAGATATTACCTATCATTCCAAGAAACATCGTTACTTACAACTCTATGTTCCAACTCAAGAAGTGGAGCAATTGGTCGGGCGCTTGGGCAAGGAAAAGTTTATAAAAAAAGTCAGAGTTTGTCATATCCAAGAGCTGGAAACACCCTTTGTGGGCAATCTTTATCGAGAGGAAAACGTTATCATCGAAAAAGTTCAAGAAAAGTGTTGACAATTTTCTGATAATTCGGTATATTCTTAACATGCTATTTATTTAAGAAATAAGGAGACAAAAAAGATGAAGAAAAAATTTGCCCTATCGTTTGTGGCGCTTGCAAGTGTAGCACTTCTTGCAGCCTGTGGAGAAGTGAAGTCTGGAGCGTCAAACGCTGCTGGTAACTCAGTAGATGAAAAGACAATCAAAATCGGATTTAACTTTGAAGAATCAGGTTCTTTAGCTGCATATGGAACAGCTGAACAAAAAGGTGCCCAATTGGCCGTTGATGAAATCAATGCTGCAGGTGGTATCGATGGAAAACAAATCGAAGTAGTCGATAAAGATAACAAGTCTGAAACAGCAGAGGCTGCTTCAGTTACAACTAACCTTGTAACCCAATCTAAGGTATCAGCAGTCGTAGGACCTGCGACATCTGGTGCAACTGCAGCTGCGGTAGCTAACGCTACAAAAGCAGGTGTTCCATTGATTTCACCAAGTGCGACTCAAGATGGATTGACTAAAGGTCAAGATTACCTCTTTATCGGAACTTTCCAAGATAGCTTCCAAGGAAAAATTATCTCAAACTATGTTTCTGATAAATTGCAAGCTAAGAAAGTTGTTCTTTACACTGACAATGCCAGCGACTACGCTAAAGGGATTGCCAAATCTTTTCGCGAGTCATATAAAGGTGAAATCGTTGCAGATGAAACTTTCGTAGCAGGTGACACAGACTTCCAAGCAGCCCTTACAAAAATGAAAGGGAAAGACTTTGATGCGATCGTTGTTCCTGGTTACTATAATGAGGCTGGTAAGATTGTAAACCAAGCGCGTGGTATGGGAATTGACAAGCCAATCGTTGGTGGTGATGGATTCAACGGTGAAGAGTTTGTACAACAAGCAACTGCTGAAAAAGCATCAAACATCTACTTTATCTCAGGCTTCTCAACTACTGTAGAAGTTTCAGCTAAAGCAAAAGCTTTCCTTGATGCTTACCGTGCTAAGTACAACGAAGAGCCTTCAACATTTGCAGCCTTGGCTTATGACTCAGTTCACCTTGTAGCAAACGCAGCAAAAGGTGCTAAAAACTCTGGTGAAATCAAGGATAACCTTGCTAAAACAAAAGACTTTGAAGGTGTAACTGGTCAAACAAGCTTTGATGCAGACCACAACACAGTCAAAACTGCTTACATGATGACCATGAACAATGGTAAGGTTGAAGCAGCAGAAGTTGTAAAACCATAATAGAAAAATGTTGAAATAGGGAATGAGCCTCTGACTCACTCCCTGTTTCGGTGTTTAAGAACCTATCAAAAAATGAGGGGAAACCCTCAAAATTATAAATAGAAAGAGTGAATCTTATGCTCCAACAACTAGTAAATGGTTTGATTCTAGGTAGTGTTTATGCGCTGTTAGCCCTAGGATATACCATGGTTTACGGAATTATCAAGCTCATCAACTTCGCCCATGGTGATATTTATATGATGGGAGCCTTTATCGGTTATTTCTTGATTAATTCTTTCCAAATGAATTTCTTTGTAGCTCTTATTGTAGCTATGTTAGCGACAGCCATTCTTGGTGTCGTGATTGAGTTCCTTGCTTACCGACCTTTGCGTCACTCTACTCGTATTGCTGTTTTGATTACAGCTATTGGGGTTTCCTTCCTATTGGAGTATGGCATGGTCTATCTGGTTGGTGCCAATACCCGTGCCTTCCCTCAAGCGATTCAAACAGTTCGCTATGATTTGGGACCAGTTAGCCTAACAAACGTTCAGTTAATGATCTTGGCCATTTCCTTGATTTTGATGATTTTGTTACAAGTCATTGTCCAAAAGACTAAGATGGGGAAAGCCATGCGTGCCGTATCCGTAGATAGCGATGCAGCGCAATTGATGGGGATCAATGTAAACCGTACTATCAGCTTTACCTTTGCTTTGGGTTCAGCTCTTGCGGGTGCGGCAGGTGTTCTGATTGCCCTCTATTATAACTCTCTTGAGCCTTTGATGGGAGTTACTCCAGGTCTTAAGTCTTTCGTTGCCGCAGTACTTGGTGGTATCGGAATCATTCCTGGTGCGGCGCTTGGTGGATTTGTAATTGGTCTATTGGAAACCTTTGCGACAGCCTTTGGAATGTCAGACTTCCGTGATGCCATTGTTTATGGAATCTTGTTGTTGATCTTGATTGTCCGCCCAGCTGGTATCCTTGGTAAAAATGTGAAAGAGAAGGTGTAAACGATGAAAGAAAATTTAAAAGTTAATATTCTATGGTTACTCCTTTTGTTAGCTGGCTATGGCTTGATTAGTGTATTGGTTTCAGTCGGAGTACTCAATCTATTCTATGTTCAGATTTTACAACAAATAGGAATTAATATTATTCTGGCTGTTGGTCTCAACTTAATCGTTGGTTTTTCAGGACAATTTTCACTTGGGCATGCTGGTTTCATGGCGATTGGTGCCTATGCAGCAGCTATTATTGGTTCTAAATCACCAACCTACGGTGCCTTCTTTGGAGCTATGCTGATAGGGGCTTTACTTTCAGGAGCAGTTGCCTTGCTTGTCGGAATTCCAACCTTGCGCTTGAAGGGGGACTACCTTGCGGTAGCAACTCTAGGTGTTTCTGAAATTATCCGTATCTTTATCATCAATGGCGGAAGCCTTACAAATGGTGCGGCAGGTATCTTGGGAATTCCAAACTTTACAACTTGGCAAATGGTTTACTTCTTTGTCGTGATTACAACCATTGCAACCTTGAACTTCTTGCGTAGTCCAATTGGTCGTTCAACTCTCTCTGTTCGTGAGGATGAAATCGCTGCTGAGTCAGTTGGGGTTAATACGACTAAGATTAAAATCATCGCTTTCGTCTTTGGTGCCATTACTGCAAGTATTGCAGGGTCACTTCAGGCAGGATTTATCGGTTCAGTTGTACCCAAAGATTACACCTTCATCAACTCAATCAACGTTTTGATCATTGTTGTATTTGGTGGACTTGGTTCCATTACAGGTGCCATTGTTTCAGCTATTGTTCTTGGAATTTTGAATATGCTTCTCCAAGATGTTGCCAGTGTGCGTATGATTATCTACGCTTTGGCCTTGGTATTGGTAATGATTTTCAGACCAGGTGGACTCCTTGGAACATGGGAATTGAGCCTATCACGTTTCTTTAAAAAATCTAAGAAGGAGGAACAAAACTAATGGCATTACTTGAAGTAAAACAGTTAACCAAACATTTTGGCGGTCTAACAGCTGTTGGAGATGTGACTCTTGAATTGAACGAAGGGGAACTGGTTGGACTAATCGGTCCAAACGGAGCTGGTAAGACCACCCTTTTCAACCTCTTGACGGGTGTATATGAACCAAGTGAGGGAACAGTTACCTTAGATGGTCACCTTTTGAATGGAAAGTCACCTTATAAGATTGCCTCTTTGGGACTTGGACGTACATTCCAAAATATCCGTCTCTTTAAAGATTTAACAGTTTTGGACAATGTTTTGATTGCCTTTGGCAACCATCACAAACAACATGTTTTTGCTAGTTTTTTACGCTTACCAGCTTTTTACAAGAGTGAAAAAGAATTAAAGGCTAAAGCCTTGGAATTGCTTAAAATCTTTGATTTAGATGGTGATGCAGAAACGCTTGCTAAAAATCTTGCCTACGGACAACAACGTCGTTTGGAAATTGTTCGTGCCCTTGCTACGGAACCTAAAATTCTCTTTTTAGATGAACCAGCAGCAGGTATGAACCCACAGGAAACAGCAGAATTGACTGAGTTAATTCGTCGTATCAAAGATGAATTTAAGATTACGATCATGCTGATTGAACACGATATGAATCTGGTCATGGAAGTGACAGAACGTATCTACGTACTTGAATATGGTCGTTTGATTGCTCAGGGAACTCCAGACGAAATTAAGACCAATAAACGCGTTATCGAAGCTTATCTAGGAGGTGAAGCCTAATGTCTATGTTAAAAGTTGATAATCTTTCTGTGCATTACGGTATGATCCAAGCAGTCCGTGATGTAAGCTTTGAAGTAAATGAAGGAGAGGTTGTTTCCCTTATCGGTGCCAATGGTGCAGGTAAGACAACCATTCTCCGTACCTTGTCTGGTTTGGTTAGACCGAGTTCAGGAAAGATTGAATTTTTAGGTCAAGAAATCCAAAAAATGCCAGCTCAAAAAATCGTGGCAGGTGGTCTTTCACAAGTTCCAGAAGGACGCCACGTCTTTCCTGGCTTAACTGTTATGGAAAATCTTGAAATGGGAGCTTTCTTAAAGAAAAACCGTGAAGAAAATCAAGCCAACTTGAAGAAAGTTTTCTCACGCTTTCCTCGTCTTGAAGAACGGAAGAACCAAGATGCAGCTACTCTTTCAGGGGGAGAACAGCAAATGCTTGCCATGGGACGCGCCCTCATGTCAACACCAAAACTTCTTCTTTTAGATGAACCATCAATGGGACTTGCCCCAATCTTTATCCAAGAGATTTTTGATATCATTCAAGACATCCAGAAACAAGGAACAACCGTCCTCTTGATTGAACAAAATGCCAATAAAGCACTCGCAATCTCTGACCGAGGCTATGTATTGGAAACAGGGAAAATCGTTCTATCAGGAACAGGAAAAGAACTCGCTTCATCAGAAGAAGTCAGAAAAGCATATCTGGGTGGCTAAACTAGTCTGGGAGACTAGTTTAGGTTGCAGATAGAGATTGCGAAGCAATCATCTTATCCACTGGATTGTTTTGGAGATGAATTTGAATAGCTCCCAAATTTGAGTCGTTCTCTTATTGTATTTGAGGAGGTTATTGGCCATAAGTACCAATCCCATGTCAATTCTCACTTGACGCTTCCCTCTCAGATTACATCTCTTGTAACCCAAACAAGCCTTTATCTGCCCACAGACAGGTTCCACATCAATCTTGTGTTGAGCGAAAATCTGTCTTCCTTCGGGAGATAAAAGCGCCTGATATTCTTTAGCTTTCAAGTTTTGATAGCGTTCGTTCATACTACAGTCCCTTTTGAGGGGCTACTTTCAGTAGCGATTTGAAGATTATAAGCAGCTTTGAGTTGGCCATTTTTCATATAGTCTTCTTTCATTCGCATAAAAGTGGCATCTGGATTGGTTTTGGAAAAACTGTTACGCCCTTCAAATGTCTCCTGATACTTCTCATACTTTTCAGCACGTACTGAAAAATCATCTTTGACTTTACGCAAGACTTTCTTGAGTTTACGACGCGGGATTTTACGTTCATC